>DATGFY010000029.1:0-15258 GCA_035308785.1 Bacteroidota bacterium
TAGCATTGATGCCCTGCGGCAATGGCAACACGTCATGAACAGCATCGTACGTACCGCTGCCGACACCATCCTGAACGAGATTGACAGTCATGCTGCCGTAGAGGAAGTTTCCGAAATCGCCGCCGGATTGCGCTGAAGTACCGCTTCCGCTATTGCCGGAAACTGTCTCGCGCTGATCGACACCGGTTGCGCTGACGTACTGATAATCGCCGGGATACGGATATAATCCGCCGTAGCCTACGCCATAGAGGACAACCCAGATAGCCCAGTAATTATCTGCCGGATCGCTGGAACCCACATACGGAGCCCAGTCAACTGCCGGATTCGTCGGGTAGGTAAGGATGTTGGTACCTACGAATGTATAGTTGCCTGAAGCGGTAGCATTCGGCGCATTACGACCGCCGCTGAAATCGCCAGCCGATTCATAGATGCTATACAATCCCGGAGGAACTGCTGCGGTCCAGTGACCAACGGAATCGGACGTCGCGACGGCGACCAAAGCGCCCTCTACAACGTTTCCGTTTCCATCGATGGTCATCGTATCAGCATGTACTTCGACTGCGAATCCGCTCAAACCGGGTTCGCTGCCGGGCGTCAATTCATCGACACCGGCTTTCACCGTGTCGCTAAATACATAACCGCTGACGGAACCTAGATAATAGCCGACCTGATTGCCGGTCGAATCTCCACCGGAGGCGCCATTATATGCGAGCATACCATCGTTGGTCTGATAGTAATGGGTAAAGCCGGTGGCCACAACAACCGTATAGGTACCGGCAAGATCCATACCATGATTTCCCGTAGCCGGGAAGGTGAAATTACCGCTGCCATCCGATGACGTGGAATCTACTGTGCTTCCGCCATCCTGAAGGTAGAGAGGTTGATTCGCCATTGGCGTATCAGTGCCCAAATCGTAGGAACCGTTGCCGTTCACGTCCGTAAACGCGATACCGGAATATGCAGCGCGGACTGCGCCGGGTCCTCCACTCTGAGGCGTCGCTTGGACTGTCCAGTTATCGACTGCCCAACCATCAGCGCTAACATCGGCGCCGAAATCCTGCCAGGTTGAAACCTTGAAGCGGATATAGGTGTGGCCGAGAACCGGCGGATTTGCGCCGCGCAAATCATACTGTTCGAGGTAATAGCCGAACGGTCCGGTCGGAACTGCTGCTCCGCCGCCATTGCCATCGCTGGACCATGAGGGTGGAACATGTCCCGGGTTGTAATCGGGGAATCCGAACGACTTGGCAGTTGCCGCATCGTACCAGTAAGGCGGAGTATATGCGCCATCGACTGAACCGGCAGGATTGCCGTTCGGATACAGCGCGCTGCTGTACCAGTTCGGGGCGCCATGCGGATCGTCTTCGATGCCTAACTGATGCCATGTCTTACCGGTATCAACGGTATATTCAACGATATCACGATCCCACTGCGGTTCTGTCGAAATAGCATGCCAGAACGCAAGATAGGCAATCGTATCGCCGGTGAAGTTATAATACGGGGAGTACAAATTGCTGACGACTTCGCTGTGATAGCCGCCGTTACCCGCACCGTTTCCGCCTTCATCTCCGCCTTCAGCGGCAGAGATACCGGGAAGCGTAACGAATTCATGTCCGGTACCGTTGTACGAGCCGCCGAATTTATCGGAGAAATTGGGATCGGCGTTATTATCGCTGCCGATAGCCCAATCGCCTGCGCCAAACCAGCCGTCAAGATCCGCATCGTTTTCAAATGAGGAAGCATACGGCATCGTCTTCTGGCCTGCGACCGGCATGAGGAAGACTGCCGTATCATTCGCATGATTTCCATCTGACCCAAGGTTCGCAACCATAACGACCGTGAATACACCGGCTGTATCGGGCGTAAACGTTCCGGCGAATGTAACGGCAGTAGCGCCGCCGCGGTTAACGGTATCGTTCGCCGATGCCGTGAATGCCGATGAGCCGTTCGGTCTATAAACCGTTAGGTTAATCGGGGTGCTCGTTTCATTGAACGTGGAATTGTCCATCACAACGCCGGCAAAACCGGTGAAGGGCAGACCTTCCGGAATACCTGCTGCGCCGGGGTTCGTAACAGCGCCTGCTAAGACGTCATGTCCGGGAGCAGTCACGGTATCCTGATATGCGCCTGCGTTGGGCGGATTCTGCATTGGCTTGCCCGTCAGATCCGACGCAATCAGTAACGGATTTGCTCCGATGACTGATCTACCTTCCTCGAAAGCGGCAGAGCCGTTCGAGAGATGGAGATTGCTTGCGCTCACGAAGAGCGGGTTGGCTGCAACGCTGTGCCCATCTGCCGCGGTCTGGTTAAAGAACGCGTAGTTGGTGTGTGAACCGTTATAAATATCGGTTCCATTCGCCGAAAACAATACGTTGTTATCGGAAGGAGCCTGACCGCCGTAATTGAGTTCACCGGCAATAATATCGCCGCCGCCAGTGCGATCGTTGGCGAGAATATTGTTGACGATGATATCGCGTGAAAGCGTCAATTCGGTACCCCAAATCGTCATACATTCGCTGGTGCCGGTAGTTGTAGCCGTACCGGTCATATCAATCGAATTGTTGAGGATCGAATCGCGGCGGGTAAGGAATGTTTCGATACCAGTTTGCATATACGTGGCCGCATGCGAACTGCTAAAGAGACGGCTGATAGAGTTGCCGCTGATGCGGTTAAAGGTGTTCGAAACGCCGCCGTTGAACAGATCGTTCATGATCGGATCGGTCGCATCAGACGATGCATTCGAAAGGTCCGCAAGAACCGACTGGTCACGAATACCATAAACGCGTCCCGTGGAGGAACCGTTATTGAAATCGAACGAAATGTTATCGATCACGTTATTCGAGATCACGTTGTTGCTGCCTTCAGTTCTGACACCGGCAGGACGCGAGCCGGATGCGGCAGCGTAGCCCGAGACGAAATGGATGCCACGGATCTGATTATGATCGATTAACGCACCGACCACGTTCAACAGACGCACACCCATGGAAATGACAGCACCGCTGCCAACTGCATCGGCGCCGATCAGGTTATTCGTAACCTGCGTGCCCTTATCAGTGTTGTTGAGGAAGTTTTCCGTGTTGATAACGGAGGGTGCACTTTCGTACACACCGCTGAACACGTTCGTGATGGCGCAGTTATTAACGAAGCAGTTCACGTTCGGCGTACCATTGCCGAGAATGAACACGCCGTTCGTTGCGGAGCTTCCGGAGATGCTTCCGTTGATCTTACAATCGGAAACGCCGGAGTTATGTGCTGCGCCACGGATGGTCACTGCGCCCTTGGAGGAGGACGTGGTGCCATTGAGCGTAAGCGTCAGGTTCCGCGTGCCGGCCGTCTGGCCGACTGCAGTACCTTCGATGGTGACGTACTGCGTGCCGTTGAGCACGATACCGCCATTGACGCCATCATACGCAAGGTTGATGGAGCAGGCAGTGTTGCCCGTCGCAGGTTGGATGGTGATCGTGTTCACTGAGCTTGACGCAGGATTGGCATTGATATAGACCGTTCCTTCGGCATACGATGCATTAAGCAGCGTAACCGTTAAGGGACCGCTGAGCGGAACAAAGCTCAGTGCGACTCCCATATCGTGCAACGTTGTTACGTTACCGCCGGTGCCGACAGTCAGCGTACCGGAGAGGGTCGTGAACTTTGAGCGCATGGCCTGAACCTCTTCGCTGGTGTACGAAGGATGCTGTTTCAGCATCTCAAGGCCTAACTGAGCCTGCTCAGCTTTGGTCTCTTCGATTTCGGCCTTACGATCGGCGATTTCCTGCGGAGACATACGGCTCACGGTGGTCTTCGAACCGACGAGCTGCTGATCTGCAGGATCGCGCAATGTGCTAACGACACGCACCGTCTTTGCAGCGAGATCTGCTCTCTTAACGGTATTCGTAATCGTGTTGATATGATGCGCATTGACCTGCGCAGGAGTCAAGTGCGAAACATTCTTGACAGCCGTCAAGTGTTTCGTCTGACGGTTGCTCAAGTTCCGCTTGTAGGCAGGATACGCTTTCACGATCTTTGCCTTAAGCTTCGCTGTGCTGACGACCTGACCTTTCGAAGGATTAGACTTCATCTTCGAAACGTTGATCGTGCTCTTCTTGTCGGTTGTTTTTCCGTCCTTATTGGCGGCGGATAAAACACCCACAGCAAGAATCGCTGTCATCAGCATCAAGGTAATAGCAATCTTTAGGTATTTCATATACCCTCCTTAATGGATATTGTAATGGATTAGTGAGTTACGTTGATTGATGTATGCTTTTTTTACTTGTTCTTCAAACTTAGAACGAATAAATCCTGAGAGAGAATATAGTCCACGGTCTGCAGAACGATCGAGCGGTGGACGCCATTGAAGTGTGTTGAGGCGAGGAGAAGTTCTACACGGTTAGCAACGATCAAGCGGTGAATCTCCTGGCAATAAAAATATTGTTTGGGTCGCGCTGGAAAAATGTTTGTGGAGCGGCCGATGGTATCGACCGATGCGCTGCTAAATACTCTGGGAGAAACGACACGAAAAAAAATCCTGGTCTAAAACATTTTCAAAAAAACAACGAAGAGAATTCAGATGTGTTACAACAACTTTTTCTGAATTCTCCCCCTGAAAACACGATTTTCCCCTGTTCGAACTTGTTTCCATTTTAAGAAAACTTTGGCAAACTGTCAAGTATTTTCCAAAAAAAATGCGACTTTTAGCGTAATATATTTTTAAGGCGTTTTTTGCGCCGTAAAGGACGGTTCTCAGCGGATAAAATAATTTTACCGATTCCAGCCTTTAATACAGTTTTAATTCGAATCCGAGTCAATTTCACTTACTCTCAGGTTCTCATTGCGAATTCAACGACTTACAGGGAATCACTTCGACCTAAGTATCAGTTGACCGGCCCGATTTCCTTTCATCAAATGCGCTTTTCCGTAGAATGGCGGGCTCGCAGACGATCTACACATCTATTTCTGTATCGATATGAAGTAGCTCCGCTACTTTGGATGAGTTGCTAAAAGTTTCTGCAAGTCTAGTTCAGAGAGGCGTTTTTCACCGCCGAGGAGCCGAGCATATAATAGTGTTCTCGCGGCATGTTCCAGTTTCTCCATTCTGTAATACGCCTGCCAGAGATCTTTCCCTAAGGTGACGGCACCGTGGTTTGCCAGCAGTATCGCGGAGGATTTTTCGATATGCGGTGCGAGCGATTTGGGAATTTCCTCTGTCGCGGGGGTTGCGTAATCGGCGAGGGGTACATATCCCAAACCCAAAATGACTTCCGGAAAAACATTTGAGGGGAATGGAATTCGCGCGGCAGCGAATGCTGTAGCGAACGGCGGATGTGCATGCACAACTGCTCCCGCATCCTTTCTCTTATTATAGATGAAGAGATGCATCGGGAGTTCGGTCGATGGCCGATGTTTTCCACGAACAAGGCGGCCGTGTATATCCACAACTACCAGATCGGTAGGCGCAACCAGGCTCTTGTCAACATTCGTGCGGGTCGTCAGGATATTTCCGTCCGGCAGTCTTGCGCTTACATTCCCATCCATCGCGCTAACGAACCCTTTCGCAGCAAGTCGGTGGCAGATTTCCACCATTGCTTTGCGGAGAGCGGCAGTTCCTTGATTTTTCGAAGAGGATTTCACGGTGAAGATACGCTCTAATTAAGGACAGATCTGATTCAACAGACCCTAGTCGGAAGTTACGAAACGACGCTGAGGAGATCGTCTATTATATGGTACTTCTGGAACGGAGGCATCATGTATGCCCCGGCGACGCACGATTTAGCAAGTTTGAGGAATTCCATCGATTGCTTCACGCCGATTTTTGCCCCATCTTTCCCGGCATTGCGGATCTCTTCGCGGATCTTTTCCGGAATGCGAATACCGGGAATTTCGTTATGCAGGAAATCGGCATGCTTAAAACTCCGCAACGGGATAATCCCCAGCATGATCGGGGTTTTGAGGTGCGAAGTTCTCTTGAGAAAATTCTCAAGAGTCTTCATTTCAAAGAGCGGCTGGGTGAACATGATATTTGCGCCGGCTTCCACCTTGCGCTCGAGCTTCTCGATCTCGACATCCATATCATCTGCAGATGGATTGGCCGCGCACGCAATCATGAACGATGTTGGGTTGCCGATGGTATTCCCAAGTATATCCGTGCCAGAGTTCATTGAGTGAACTGCGCGCACGAGGCCGACAGAATCGACATCATAAACCGACGTGGCGTGAGGATAATCGCCAATACCTGCCGGATCACCGGTAATGCACAGGATGTTCCGCAACCCCAATGCGTAGCCGCCAAGGAGTTCCGATTGAAGGCCGATGAGGTTCCGGTCTCTTGTCGCTAAATGGGTAATGACTTCGATACCGACGCGCTGTTGAATCTGGACAGAAATGGCAATGCTGCTCATCCGCAGCCGCGCACGGGCGCCATCGGTGATATTTACGGCATCGACCTTACGCTCGTAGCAATACTGTGCGCCTTCGAGAACGCTGGTCATATCTATCCCACGGGGGATATCCAGTTCTACGGTCGTGAGAAACTTCTTGCCGATATTCTTGGCGAATTTCGACCACCGAACAGTTTCAGAATAATACATTGGTTCAGGATGTTCTTCCCCATCGGCTTTGGCTTTCACGACCTTGGGGGCCGGTTTACCTACCTTCATGCCCTTCACCGCTTCCGCAATTGCGCGAATATGCGAGGGCGTCGATCCGCAGCATGCCCCGATAAGCGTTACGCCGGAACCAACTAACTCTTTGGCGTACGCAGCGAGATATTCCGGGGTTGTGTGATAAATCGATCGGCCGTTGAGCAGAGTTGGAATCCCTGCGGCGGGTTGAGCTGCCAGGATGACGCCATCCTTATGGACGTTGCGAATAATGCTGAACATTCGCTGCGGACCTACGGTACAGTTTGCACCGACGATATCCGCCCCTTGTTCAATCAAGTGTTCGATTACTTCGATAGGAAACGATCCGCTCAATACAGAGCCATCCTCGGCGAATGCCTTTTGCGCAACAATCGGCAGATCGGTTAATTCTTTGGCCGCTGAGAGTGCTTCATCCAATTCTTGCACGCTGACGAACGTTTCAAGCATGATCAGATCGACACCGGCTTTTACCAGGATTTCTATCTGTTCCTTAAACGCATCCCGCGCCGCTTGGCGCTTGATCTTTCCAATCGGCTCGAGCAACATTCCGACCGGACCGACTGCACCTGCGACATAAACATCTTCCCCTGCTGCACGGCGCGCAATTTCCACTCCCCGGATATTAATTTCGCGGAGCTGATCCTCCATGTGGAATTGCCCAAGCCGCAGCCGGTTAGCCGAAAACGTATTCGTTTCAATGATTTCCGAACCCGCTGCGATATATTCGCGGTGTATGCGCTCGACGATATCCGGGTTTTTGATGTTCTGGATTTCGTGAGGCAATTCCTCGTACTCGTACAAATCGAGCACGGTACCCATCGCCCCATCGCAAACGATCGGGCCCTCTTTTATTCTTTCCCTAAATGGTTTTTTCATTAGTGACTTTGTGCCTTAGTGCAATAGTGCCTTAGTGTCTTTGTGCAATAGTGACATAGAATTTTTGGAAAAATTGTGTGGAGACCGAGCGCCTTTACTCTGCACTAAGGAACTATTGCACACCGGCACTCTTCTTTGCCCACACTTCGGCGATCTGAACCGCATTGGTTGCGGCGCCTTTTCTGAGATTATCGGAAACGACCCACAAATTCAATCCATTGGGAATCGTTTCATCGCGGCGAATTCTGCCGACAAACACTTCATCTTTATCGTGGGCCCAGATCGGCATCGGGTAGATATTTTGCGAAACGTCGTCTTGAACGCAGATACCAGCGGCAGATTGCAGCACCTTGCGCACCTCGCTCAATTCGAACGGCTTGGCAAATTCGATGTTCACCGATTCACTGTGACCGCCGACTGCGGGTATGCGCACGCAGGTGGCGGTGACGCGGATGCTGTCATCGCCCATGATTTTCTTCGTTTCGTTGACCATCTTGATCTCTTCGCGCGTGTAACCGTTCTCGAAAAAAATATCGATATGCGGCAGCGCGTTGTAAGCAATTGGATGGGCAAATTTTTTCTCGACGTTCGTCCGTTTTTCAATCTCTCCGTTTAACTGATCGACGCCCTTCTTCCCTGCCCCGGTAACCGATTGGTAGGTCGAAACGACAACGCGGGTGATTTTCCACCGGTCGTGCAGCGGCTTGAGAGCTACGACCATTTGGATGGTCGAACAATTAGGATTGGCGATGATGCCGTGATGTTCGAAAATCTTCTCCGGGTTAACTTCCGGGACAACGAGCGGTATGTCGGCGTCCATCCGGAATGCGCTGCTATTATCGATCACAAGTGTTCCGGCTTTTGCTCCAATCGGTCCGAATTCCTTGCTGACGCTTGCGCCGGCAGAAAACAATGCAATATCGACCCCGGCGAAACTATCGCTTCGGAGCTCCTCAACGGAGATTTCAGACCCCCTGAAGGGTATCTTCCTGCCTGCCGATCTCGCTGAAGCAAGCAGCCGCAAATTCCCTACCGGGAAATTACGCTCTTCCAATACCTGAATCATTTTTCTTCCGACCAATCCGGTCGCGCCGACTACTGCAACGGTAAACTCTTTCATTTCTTTCGTTTGTGTTCCTATTGTGACTAATATTCAAAAGAGCGTTCTTGAATCTCCGAGGTCAATCCAATCCGAGAGACGGGAGATTCTTCGCTTCGCTCAGAATGACACGCAAAGAGGGATATATCAAATCGATTCGATCGATTCTCTCTGTCGTATTAAACGAATTCCGGTTCCCTCGATCATGACTTCTGCCGGCCGGGGGCGCGAATTGTAATTCGATGCGAGCACATAGCCGTATGCACCGGTACACATGATCGCGAGCAAATCTCCGGCTTTTACCTCAGGGATAGCGCGGTCGAGGGCAAAGAAATCTCCCGATTCGCATAGAGGACCCACGACATCGGCGGTGATCGTTTTCGCTCCACGCAGCTCCACCGGAACGATCTGGTGATACGATTTATACAGCGCGGGCCGGAGAAAATCGTTCATTCCCGCATCGACAATGACAAATGTCTTGCCTGCATTCCTCTTAATATATAACACTTCGGTAACTAAAATACCAGAATGCGCTACGATCGAACGTCCGGGCTGGATCAGGATTTTGCATCCCGTAGCGCTCAACACCGGTACGATTGCTTCAATGAAACGCGAAACCGTAACATCATTTTCAGCCGATTGTTCATCCACCGGTAACCCGGGATGCTGCAAAAAATTTCTGTAGGTTACACCGAATCCGCCCCCAAAATTCAGGTGCTGTATTTCAATACCAGATGCTCGCAATGATTTCACAAGTTCGGTTACGGCATGCGCGGTTTTCAGAAATGCCTCGACATTGATGATCTGCGAACCGATATGGATGTGCACGCCGAGCGTTCGAATGCCGGGAAGCGCACGCGCCATCTTCAATACTTCTGCCGCGCGCGACGATTCGACGCCAAACTTGTTATGCTTTTGCCCGGTTGTAATATACGGATGCGTGCCGGGATCGATGTCCAGATTGACGCGCAAGAGAACTCCCGCAGTCACGTCAAGCTTCACGGCAATCCGGCTGATCGCGGAAATCTCGTCTTCGGATTCGCAGTTCAGCGCCATCACTCCGCTCTTCAGCGCGAATTCTATTTCATCGGGGCGCTTGCCGACGCCGGTGTAAGTGATCATCTCCGGCGCAAAACCTGCATCGAGTGCTTGGCGCAGTTCTCCGCCGGAACCGATATCGGCGCCGATTCCTTCGCCTGCAACTACCCGCAAGATTTCGCGGTTGGCGTTCGCCTTCGCCGCATAACAGGTTAGGTGGTCTGTCCCGGCAAACCCCTTCTCAATGTGCCTGCAGTGGTCGCGAATCGAGCCCTTACTATATATATAGAGAGGCGTGCCGAATTTCGCCGCAATTTCGCTGATGGGCGTTTCTTCGCAATACAGCGCGTTACCGGTATATCCAAATTCTCTCACCTATCAATTCCCGAAAAATTCTTTGTGCAACACGCGCACCGCATTATCAGCTGCAGCGCCATCCACAACCATCGTTAAGTTAATCTCGGAAGCGCCCTCAGAAACCATTTCGACATTGATGTTCGATTTCGCCAGCGCACCGAAAATTCGCGCAGCAATTCCGGGTGTATGCTTCATCCCGCCGCCGACGATGCAGACAATTGCCTTGTTCTTTTGCACACGCGTTTCACCGATCTTTTCGAGTTCTTCGCAGATTTCTTGAAGGCCCGTTTCATCATCGATAGTAACGGACACGCTCACTTCCGATGTGGAGACCACATCGATACTCTTCTTTCGTTCAGCAAAAATCGTAAAAAGGCGCGCAAGAAACCCGTGCGCCATGAGCATGCGAGATGAGTTGACGTTAATGACGGTTATGCCTTTTTTGAACGCAATTGATTTGGCAATTTCCCCGCCAGACGCCGTCTCGCTCTCAACAATCAGCGTACCTACCACTTCGGGCTTGCGGGAATTCAGGATTCGCACCGGGATATTTTTCTTCACCGCGGGCAAAATCGTATTCGGATGAAGCACTTTTGCTCCGAAGTAGGCAAGCTCGGAGGCTTCATCGAAACTCAAGCGTTCGATCAACCGTGCGCCGGGCGTTACTCGCGGATCGGTTGTCATCATGCCATCGACGTCGGTCCAAATCTGTATTTCCTCTGCCCCCAATGCCGCTCCGAAAATTGCTGCTGTATAATCCGAACCGCCGCGGCCGATCGTAGTGGTGACACCATTCGCCGTCGAACCAATGAAGCCCTGGCTGACGACGATTGCTCCCTTTTTAATCAAGGGGGCAATAGTATCTTGTGCATTTTTTTCGATAAGATTGAATTGCGGCACCGCGTTCACGTATGCGTCATCGGTAATCATCACCTTCCGTGCATCGACAAGAGCGGCTGAAACGCCCGCCGAATTCAGGGCAGAAGCGAATATTTCCGAGGAAAGGCGTTCGCCGTAACTCGTGAAAGCGTCATGAGTTCTGGGCGTCAACTCTCCGAGGAGGCGCACGCCCTGGATATAGTTTGCAATCTCGCCAAACATGGCGTCTATTGCTTTCAAAACGGCTTCGAGAGCTTGGCCGCTCAGCAGATCACCGGCAATTTTGTGGTGGCGGGCCACCAATCCATCGAGGATTTTCCGGGCCTCGGTGTCGTTTCCGCCGTGGACAGTCTTCGCGATGCGGATAAGATCATTAGTGACACCCGAGCACGCTGAGAGAATGACGAGGGGCGTTCGGCGTTTCTCGCGCTTCACGATCTCCATCACCCGCCGCATAGCGGAGGCGTCTTCAACCGACGTCCCCCCGAATTTCATGACGATCATTCTTCGGTACTCCTCAATCTCGTGTTTCTGTCTGAGTACGTAAATGCGTGACTAATGCATCCGCCAACCTGGTCTTGCCGGGCGAAAGAACGTCTGCCGCAGGCAGACCTGTTTCACCTTCAAGACGGCTGATGGCATCGCTGATTTCAGCGGGCGACATACCGACTGCGTTGACTGCTATGCCAACGACTTTTGATTTCTTAAACGGTTCAAGGATCATTTCTGAAACTGCAATGAACTTTTTCACATCGTTGATGGGAAACCCGTAATAGTCCAATTGGCGAATCGGATGATGGACAAGAATCATCGCATCGGGGACGACACCGTGCATTAAGCCAAGCGTTACGCTTGAATAGCCTTGGTGCAAAATCGATCCCTGCCCTTCCACGTGAATATATTCCGCTCCGGTTGCGGCGCTGCGTTCTACTTCCAGTTCAATCGCTCCGGCCACATAATCGCTGAGAATCGAATCGACTGCTACGCCCTTGCCCGCAAGCAAGATCCCCGTTTGTCCTGTTGGCACAAAATCCGATTTCAATCCACGGCGCACAAACTCGCGGTGCAACTCGAGCGAGGCAGTCATCTTTCCGACGTTGCAATCGGTTCCGATGCTCAAGATCGTTTTCGCTTTCCGTTTCCGCCAATGCCCTTCCGCAACAACCTCATACGTTGGCGGAATTTTCCTCAATTCCGTCATGCTTACGCTGTTCTTTTTCGCTAATGCTGCGAATTCGACGTCATCTGACAAAAAGGTGTGCAAACCACTGATAATTGAGAGCTTATTCTCTATCGCTTCTCGCACAATGGCGCGCCAGCTATCGGGCAGAATGCCACCCATCGGAGCTATCCCGATGAGGAGCGTATCAGGTTTTCTTGACAAACCTACTTTCAGATCGCGAACGACCGGGATTTTTCCACCGTACCCAATGACATCATCAACAGACTTTCCCGCTTGCGTGCTATCGATAACAGCGACGACTTGTTCGGGCATATACCGGATAGCCTGATTCGCCGTCTTCGATTCGAGCGGATGGAATCTTCCTTCCGCAAGAACGATCATGCGTCGTTGGGGATTCATGAACCGAACGCGTGAACGAGCAGCCGATCGAACGAATTCACAAAGAGCATATACGGAGCGCCGATAAATGAAATTATATCCTGGAACAACGCATTGAAGGGACCAACCGACATCAGAAGGATGATGAGAATAATTCCAAAGAAGCCGATGCGCCGGTATTGTTCGGCCAATTCGGGCGGCAGGAACGAAGCAAGCACGTGCGAACCATCCAGCGGTGGGATCGGAATCATATTGAACACCGCAAGCATCACGTTCAGCGTTATTCCGCCCGCAAACATTTTAATGAGGAACTCAAGCGGGTCGTACAATACCGGATAGCGGTCAACCGAAACAATGAGAAAGAAATTCAGGACGATCACCGCAACGCAGCAAACGAACGACATGATGAGATTCGAGAGCGGGCCTACGACTGAAACAAGAATGTCATCGCGGCGGTAATCCGAAAAATTCATCGGATTCACCGGCACCGGTTTCGCCCATGCAATGAAGAAATGACTGGGTGACATCATCGCCAGCGCGGGCACCAAAATAGAACCCACGGGATCGATGTGCGGGATCGGGTTGAGCGTCAAGCGGCCCATATCGCGCGCAGTGGTATCGCCCAAACGCAGCGCCATCCATCCGTGAGCAATCTCATGAATGATGATGGAAAAGAGCAAAATGGGCAGTATGTAGAGTTGTTCTATCATAGTAAATACGAAGGAATGCGAATCTACGCCGGAACGAAAGGCAAACCCACGGGTCCGCCCGGTCTATCGTTCAGCGTCGATTTCCCGACTTCTCGGGGCAAAGGTGGGAAAACTTGAACGCTGCCGCCATTCGGGAGCGCTTACCGGACTGCATGTTTCTTGCTCTTTCGACTTCCGTTTTTCGTTTTTCCATTTCCCGCAACGAGTTTCTGCGGCGTCTTCGCCGCTGAGCCATTTCGGGAGAAAGAAAAGTACTTCGCGGCATCCATCACGTATCCTTGAGGCGTGAAGATGCCGGATGAGGAGCTCTGCACATATTTACCGCGGTACTCTCCGCGCACAATCCGGTTCAGCATTTCGACAAACCGATCGACGTCTTCTTCGTTATTATAACAGCCGTACGATGCCCGCACCATTCCCGGCATGTGCGATTTATTACCCGCAAGAATTTCTTTGGTTGTCTTCCGGTCCTCGGCTTCGCTGATCTTCAATAAATGCTTGACGTAGGGATGTGCGCAGAAACATCCGTTTCGCAAGCCGATGCCTCCTTCCATTCCGAATATCGCCGATACGAGCGCGTGATCCATACCGTCGATGGTAAATGTTACTACGCCGACTTTGTTCGAGAAATCTTTCGTGGGGCCGTAAAACCGGAGTTTTTTCATCGACCGGATTCGATCGTAGGTATAGGTCATCAACTCGCGTTCATGGGCGGCAATGGCATCCAGGCCGACTTCTTGCAATACGGAGATTGCCTTGGCAAGCGCAATCGCCCCAACGACGTTCGGGCTGCCGGCTTCCTCTTTGTGCGGAGGGTTTGTCCACTCGATTCCATCAAGAGTAACGACAGTAACGACGCCGCCGCCGATCATATCGGGTTCGCCCTGGGCAAAGAATGCCTTCGGGCCAATCAGCACGCCTGTACCGAACGGCGCATACATCTTGTGCGCCGAGAAGGCGATAAAATCGATGTGCGATGGGTCGTCATCGGGGAGGATATCAATCTTGCGGTGCGGGGCGAGCTGCGCCGCATCGACAAAGATCTTCGCTCCCGCTTCGTGCGCCCATTTCGCAATATCGTGGATTGGGTTGCAGATGCCGGTGATGTTGGATGCACCGTTTACCGCAACCATCTTAATTTTGCTTTTGTGCGACTTTAACGTTTTGCGCAATGCGTCGAGACTCAAGTTCCCTTGCTCATCCACAGGGACGTGCAAGACTTCTGCATGCCGCCGCCACGGGAGATCGTCCGAGTGGTGCTCCATCGCCGTAGTCAGCACAATATCGCCCTTGCGGAAACGCATACGGTACGCAAGTTTGTTGATCGCCTCGGTCGTGTTCTTTACCATCGCGACGCAATTGGTGGCCGGATCTGCCCCGACAAATTCCGCGACGATGCGGTGCGATGCGTCCCACAACTGCGATGCCACCGCCGCCTTCACGCCTGTTCCGCGGTGCACCGCCGAATACCACGGCATAAAATCTTCGATGCAGTTCATCACACTGCGGAGCGTGGGCGTACTTGCGGCGTTATCCAAAAAGACGTAGCGCACCTGCGAACCATCGAGCAATTCGACTTCCGAATCGATACCGATGATATCGCGGCGCAAATCCGCAACTGTCATTTTGCCGTTTCGGGGGGCGTTCATAGGAAATACGGGTTCATATTATTGCAAAATACGCAGAAATGAGGAAAAACCCAAAAAGCAGTGTGCGGTGAATATTTGGGCGTCGGGTCGTAATCCGCCGCGGCGGACCGATACCACTGGAGAAGGTCGGGAGTTGAACTCCCTCCCAGAAAAATCACGTTCTTGAATCAGGCGAGAGCGAAGCAGCGCTTCGCTCTACAATTAGATCATAAGAGTTTTTCAAATTCATAAATCAGCATTCAGCGATCATCATTGCTCTTACACTATCCCCTCGGGTGAAACGTCTTGTGCACCTCTTTCAGGTATTCTCTATCGATGTGCGTATAGATTTGCGTGGTGACGATGAAGGCATGGCCGAGCATTTCCTGCACGGCACGCAAGTCGGCGCCGCCTTCCAGTAAGTGGGTAGCAAACGAGTGCCGGAAGGTATGAGGATGAATCTCTTTTTCGATGC
>DATGFY010000030.1:0-2411 GCA_035308785.1 Bacteroidota bacterium
AAAATTATATCTCGGCGCCGAAGGAGCAATCACGAGGGATTATAACTTGCCCCCGGTTCCGCCCTCCGGAGCGTTTGATGCGCGCTTTGCAACGCAATCAATGGCGGCAACGTATCCTGTTTCGTTGAAATCTGGCAACGATTACAGTTATCCAATCACTGTGCAATCGAGAACATATCCCGTTACCGTTCAATGGAACATCATCGATGGTGCGAAGGACTTCGTGCTGACCGACGGAGTCAACGGTAAATCGTTCGGCGAAAAGCATATGAGCGGCTCAGGCAGCTTCCAGATTGCTAACAAGAATGTGAAATCGTTCGTCGTCAAAATCGCAGAAGGCTTATCGAAACCGAAATCGTTTGCCTTGCATCAGAACTATCCCAATCCGTTCAATCCTACAACGGTCATCAAGTACGATTTGCCGGAAGATGGGAGGGTATTGTTAAGAGTCTATAATATCCTCGGAGAACTGGTTACAACCTTGGTAGATGGGACCGAAACGGCGGGATATAAGTCGGTATCGTTCAACACCGCCTCAATCGGTGGCGGTCTCTCCAGCGGCGTCTATTTCTACCGATTGGAAACGGGATCGTTTATAGATGTGAAGAAATTGGCGGTGATTAGGTAGGTTCCGCAGCACAATTCCTGCATTCCCCTCCTGTCTTTAAGGAGGGACTAGGGGTGGTGGAAGAGGCAAAAAGAGACACCTAAATTGTCACCCTGCCATCTTGACAATGACTGGGACTAATACTATATTATATCAGAATTAATCAGTTTTCGAACCATTACAGGACCGTATATTTACTTTTGTTAAAGGTTAGTTGTACTCTTTGCACGGCGCAGTTACCGTGTGTTCGATCCGCCTTCTGCGGATTTTAAGATGCAGTTTTTCAAAACCTTTGACGAGATGTAAATCGGCGGCGTAATGGGCGTTGTGGCCGGATGTCAGGGTTTTTTCCTGCGTTCGGCTTTTGTGTTTTTATGGCATTCGAAATCGATACTATCTTCGCACATATCGCCAGCGTGAATTTCAAGTGGTCGTCTGTCCTCGCACTCGCCGCGTGCTGCGTTTTCAGCCATGCCGTTGCGGGAACCTCTGCAGCCGGACGCGGTGTGCAGATCCTTGAATCGAACGGCAGCGGCGTGACAATATCGTATGTCCCGACATATACCGCGCCCACAAGTGTAGATGTAAACGGCAAAGCATACACGCGGTACAACTTCGATGGTGCCTCGTTACCATCGAAGATCACGGCAGGGGAACCGGAATTGCTGGAGCGATCGATTGTGCTGCAATTTCCGGGTTCACAACATAACACGATCCAAATAGTAAATTATGAGTATGAAGATATTAAAAATGCACTCGTTGCCCCGTACCCGAAATACCGGAATTCCGGGGCTGCCAAAAACAATAAACACGCGATAGCATACACTCCGGTGTACGAAGCAACAGGAAAATCATATTCCAGCTCAGGATATCTGCCGAACGAGTCGGCGTACCTGAGCGCAATCGGCGAAACGCGCGGCGTCTATCTCGGCAGCCTGCGCATCCGCCCTCTGCAGTACAATGCCGCCTCGCGGACGTTGCGAAGAGCGACGCGAATTGTGGTGCGGGTGAATTTTGGCGAATCGATGCCGGTGCACTCTCGGCCCGATGCAATGACCTCGGGAGTTGCATTGAATGCCGGACGGTTCGGCAATGCGATCGCTACGACTCGCAGTTTCAGGAAGGTTACCGCTGTACACAGCGTTCTCGCTTCGGGCGATTGGTACAAGATTCCGATTACTGCGGATGGGATATATAAAATCACGGGACAAGCGTTGCTGAGTGCGGGCATCCCTGCAAATACCGATCCGGCCACAATAAAGATTTTCGGTAACGGCGGGGCTGATCCGTCGCTCGATCCCACAGCGCCGTCGCTCGATGATCTCGAGCAGAACGCGGTTAGTGTTTCGGATGTCACGAATCCGCATCAACTCGATGCGACCGATTACATCGTCTTTTACGGCAAGGGCACCCGCGGTTGGACGTACGACCCAATTTTGAAAATTTATTCGCATTACATAAGTCATTTCACTGAAACGAACTATTACTGGTTAACATACGGCGGATCGCCTTCCAAGAAGATGGCCGTCAGCATTGCCGCCGGTTCGCCGACCGTGTTCCCCGCGACGGGGACCGGGCTCTATTTCCGAAAGGATGAAAAGATTAACCTCCTGGGTTCCGGTACGGAGTGGTTAGGCCAATCGTTCGGCGTGAACCAGAACCTGACATACGTCCAGCCGCTTCCGGGATTGGATTTTTCCCTACCGATCAACTACCGTATGAGCCTCGGCGCGCAATCTTCAGATTACTCGACCTTTACTGTTAGCGAACACCATTCGCAGTTGGCCTCGGTAACATTTTATCC
>DATGFY010000031.1:0-3745 GCA_035308785.1 Bacteroidota bacterium
GGATAAAAAGAATTGCAAGAAGTAATAGTTTCTTCATTGGAGTTTCCTTAATCGATAATCAATGTGATGAATTTTTCAAACTTGTTTGTCCTTCTGAGGTGTCATTCCCGCGAACGCGGGAATCCAGAGTCTTCCGCGAGAAGGGTCACGGATCGATCATTTCCTCGTGGGAGATCACCTCGGATGCGTACTCAAGCGTCGCAAGAATATCTTCCCGGGTAATCGATGGGTACTGATCAAGGATTTCTTCCATTGTGTATCCCGATGACAGTTTTCGGAGAATTAATTCAACCGTAATTCGCGTACCCTTAATAATGGGTTTGCCCAACATGATGGCGGGATTGGCGATTATTCGATCTTTATAGTTCATTGGATGCCTTTATTTCCCTAAAAATACGGCAAAGGGGGGATAAATCAAATAGGCGCTGTACAAGAAGTGTTAGAAGACCCGCCAAGAAGACGGAAGGTAAGGAGATGGTAAAGATTTCTTTCATGGGAGTTTTCGTGGTAAATGTGATGAATTTTTTAAACTTGTTTGTCATTATCATTCGGATAGACTCAAATACCAGCAATTGTTGCGAATATTATTCGCTCAGATTATCGTTCTTCGAACTCAATATCACCCTTTTCAATATCGATAACTGCTCCGGTATAATCACTACCAACCGACTGTCTCCATAACTTCCCCTTTACCTTTATTCTCTTCCCCAACACTTCCAGGAGTTTTTCAGATTCATACAATTTTATTTGGATCCTTGAAATACCCCTTATCGTGTCGCGATTAAATTCGTCGTTTGGATTGCCTCTAATGCTGATTGGTTTACGTAGGTTAACTGTAAAATAAATCACTTTCGCGTCTGTCTCAGGATTTTCCCCATAATTTGGTGGGCCAAAAGTGTGAACCGTGTCAAGCACTCCTCTTAGAACTACTATCTTGCCATAGTCATACCATTGCCCGGTAACGCGATTCGATTTCTTCTTATCTCGATGAGGTTGTTTTATTTCTTGTGCATGAAGAATCGATGCACCAAAAATAAATACAATACTTAAAGTTAAGATTTCAAGATTTCTAAGTTTCGAACGCAGAATTAGAATCATTTTCATATTCCTTCGTTCCCCAACACCTATCACCTGTCCTCTACCGCTTCCTGTTTTTCATCTGATCTAACAACACCGCAATCGGTATCACCACCCCCACCACCACCTGCTGGACGTAGGAGTTGACGTTCGGCAAATTCAATCCGTTGCGGATTGACTTTTCCATTTGGAAATAGTTGTTCATCAAAGAAACCCGTTCATTTCAAGAAACGGATCGAAGCATTGCAGCATACAGATCGCCGCACTGCAAATCAAAAGAAACGACCCTTGATTCCCGCCAGAAACATTCGGCCCGCCAAAAGGATGGCAGGTAAAGAATGACACCTCGGGAGTATTTTTCTCTTGCTTTTCTCATTGAAATGTATTATATTGTATTAGTCGCTATAATCCAAACGGCGGAATGCTCTCCGGCGGAGGTTGAGAGCAATTCATAATCGATCAACTATGACGGTAAAAATCCTAGAAACACACCAAAAACACCCCAAATTTTGCGCGATTTTTCTGGGGTAACAAAAGTAAAATACAGAACTTAGCTCGAAAAAAATAAAAAATTTATGCTACGAAGATAAAACATGGAAAATGGAAAGAAAAGAACCCCGGACAGAAGCATTCCGGGGCAGGCTCTGGATTCCCGCCAAAAGCACGCGGGAATGACACCTCTAAAGGATCCGTCACCCTGTCCGCCGGCGGCGGATTGTTTCAGGGTCTGCTTCCGAAGAAGATTAGATGCCGAAACAATCCGCCTGTGGCGGACGGCATGACGGGCCTGTGATTTCATATTCATCATTCAGCAATCAGCATTCATCAATGCTTTCGATTTTTCATTTGGTCCAGCAGCACCGCCAGCAAATCACCACGCCCACGACTACTTGCTGCGCGTAGGAGTTTACGTTGAGGAGGTTCAGCCCGTTCCGCAGCACGCCGATCAGCATTGCGCCGATGAAGGTGCCTATAATAGAGCCGCGTCCGCCGAACAAACTTGCGCCGCCGACAACCACCGCGGCGATGACATCGAGTTCGTACATCAGGCCGGAGTTGGGCTGGCCGGAATTCATCCGCGAGGCAAGCATGAAGCCACTTAGCGCGGTCAGCATGCCGCAGATAATATAGACCCACACCAGGACTGCGTTGGTGTTGATGCCTGCAAGCCGCGCCGCTTCCTTGTTGCCGCCGACGGCATAGACGTGGCGGCCGAAACGGGTGTACCGCAAGACCACATACGCCGCCGCATAGACCACGATCATAATAATCGTCGGCACGGGGATAAAGAGCAAACGCCCGCTTCCCAAAAAGCTGAACGCATCGGGCAGTCCCCAGATGGGCCGACCATCGGTGAACATGTACGCCGCGCCGCGCAGCACCGTCATCAGCGCAAGCGTCACAATGAACGGCGTTATGTTGAATCGCGTGACGAACGTCCCGGCGAGCAATCCCGAAACGAACCCCAGCGCCAGCCCGGCGAGCAGCGCCAGGGCGAACGCGGGCACAAACGGCAGATCGATCTTCAATACGCTCGTCGTGATCACCCCGCTCATTGCCACCAGCGCGCCGACGGAGAGATCGATCCCCGCTGTCAGGATCACGAACGTCATCCCCACCGCGATGATCGCGATGATGGAATTCTGCAGGGGCACGTTGAGGAGGTTATCGAGCGTGAAAAAGCTCGGGGAGAGGTATGAGAAGAACGCGATCTCCAGCACCAGCGCCACGCCGATGCCGTACTCGCTAAGGTAACGACCGATATTTTTAGTTATTGTTTGGTCCATGTGTTAAGATCCCACGGTCAAAGAACCGTACGTCATTGCGAGCGGATTTTCGCGCAGCAGCGCGAGGCGAAGCAATCTTAAACACTCAACGACTTAGATTGCTTCGGCATAAAGAAAAATCGCCTCGCAATGACGATCATCAGCGCCACGCCGATGCCGTACTCGCTCAGGTAACGGCCGATATTTTTAGTTATTGTTTGGTCCATGTGTGATAATCGAAAACGTGTGCCCGACGAACTCTGGACGGTGTTAAAACACTCGGATGATTGTCATCCTGAGCGATAGCGAAGGATCTCCGGCCTTCACCGGATCGACAACCGTGGGAGATTCTTCGCTGCGCTCAGAATGACACACAGCAATGTTTCATAATGAAGACATCCGTCATTGCGAGCGGATTTGTCGCCAGCAGGCGACACGCGAAGCAATCTCTACCATTCAAAGATTTAGATTGCTTCGGCATAAAGAAAAATCGCCTCGCAATGACGATCATTTTTTTAGTTTGTTCGGGTGGTTGCCAGCGTCATAATTTTTTCCTGCGTGGCTTCGGTTCGATCCAAAATGCCGGTAACACGGCCTTCGCACATAACGGCAATGCGGTCGCAGATGCCGAGCAATTCAGGCAGATCGGACGAAATCACCAGCACCCCGATCCCATCCTGCGCCAGCTTGTTGATGAGCGTATAAATCTCGAACTTCACCCCGACGTCGATGCCCACCGTGGGCTCATCGAAGATCAGCACGCGCGAATTGGTGAACAGCCAGCGGGCCAGCACCACCTTTTGGCGGTTGCCGCCGCTCAGGTTCTCGACTTCCTGTTCGATGCTCGGCGTCTTGATGCGGAGTTTTTCCGAATACTCGTTCGCCGTCGCCGATTCTTTTTT
>DATGFY010000032.1:0-2280 GCA_035308785.1 Bacteroidota bacterium
AAACCCGATGGGGTTCGGCGCAAACATCCGCGGCAAGAAAGAATTTACCGTCGATGAATATCTCCCGCTTGTAGAACCCGACGACTTATTGAAATTCGGATTGATACCGGAGTTCATCGGCAGGCTGCCGGTCGTTGCCACGCTCCACTCGCTAGATGAGCCGGCACTTCACAACATCCTCACTGCGCCAAAAAACGCAATCGTGAAGCAGTACAAGAAACTGTTCAGCTACGAAGGCGTTGAACTGGAATTCGAACCGGACGCGCTTAAAGTTGTCGTTTCCAAGGCGATGGAACGCAGAACCGGCGCACGCGCGCTTCGCTCGATCATGGAAGAGATGATGCTCGAAATCATGTATAATCTTCCGGGCAGGCAGAACATCGCCAAATGCACGATCACCAAAGATGTGATTCTGAAAAAGAAAGAACCGCTCTATTCGATGAAGGAGCGGAAGTCGGCATAGGTTTAGGTGTCCCGCCAAAAAGACGGCGGGCAAGTAGGTGCTCGGTGTTAGGTAAATGCGGAGGCGTTCCCTCAAGAAGTTTCTAGTCATTGCGAGTGTAAGCGAAGCAATCCCGGTATCAGTTTGCATGCCGACCGAGATTGCTCCCACCATTAAGATCGGCGGGCAAGTCGTCGCATAGCTCCTCGCAATGACTATTTGACTTTAAGGGCGCGTGGCAACGCGCCCCTACGGTTCAATAGGTGTACCGGATGGTGTAGGTTACTACCTTCTCTTCGTCCTTCGCAAGCTTGGCAGAATACTTTATCGTGGTTTGATCGATCTTCGTCCAGCCCTCCGCGCCCTGGATTAATTCCCATTGCGACCCGCGCCAGGGGTGCTCGTAGATTTGCACTTCAACAGGCTCGGTCTTGTGGTTGCGCACTTTAATACGGACTGTTTCTTCTATCCGTTTCCCGTCGTTGAACGATTGGAAATTCACCTGCGCCCGTTCACCGACAACATCGAACGCATTCCCAAGATATAGTTTTATCTCTTCGTCTTTCGGCGTGTGATCGATCTGGTCCTCGCCGATGAACTGTTCTTTCTTATCAGCATCGCGCTGATAGACGCGGATTCTTCCTTTCGGGAGCGGCAGGCCAAGGCCGGATTTCTCGTTGTTGCGGAAAATAATATATGCGCCGACTTTGGGGTTGGACGTCTGGCCAAAAGTATTCTTGGAAGCATAGTTGAAATTCCCGTACCATCCCCGCCATTGATCGCCGACGCCGTCATACACAAGCACCTTTTGGGCTTTTACATCGTGGCCCGAGACGAGCTCGACTTGCTTGGTCTCGTCGTTGTCAAGGTCGGTGCGACGCTGGAGAGAGTAGAGTTTGTATTCAAAAAGATCGGTCTGTGTAAATTGCGACTCATTGACGACGCCAGCTTGAAGCGCCATATCTTTTGCCATCCGGTTAAATTGCGGCCGTACGACATTGACATCGCCCGCGACAAGCTTTAATCCTGCATCATGGAACGATGTTCCCGAACTATTCGTCAACGTAACCCATCCTGTGAGATCGAGTTTGGTGTTGGTGGAATCGATCACGGCGACGTAATCAGCACTCCATGACATCCCGCTTGCGAGATAACTGATCTCGGTCTTGTGCTCCCCGCCCTGATCGGAGGAGATGAGCCATTCGAGCTGCGGCCTGAGGATAAGACCTTCGGGGAGGCTGGGCAGAACAAGCCGTCCGGCCGGGTTCATTTCGATCTTGCCATCGATTTCCGCGATCATACCGCCGCCGCCCCACATGCTGCCGCCGGCGAGCAGTTTTCCTTTGACGGTATATTCCTTTTTCGTCGCTTCGTCGCTGCGGACGAACTCCACTTCCTTGCCGATATACCGATCGAGCAGTTTAGATTGGTTGACGAGATCGTACTGGTAATTCTGCTCCAGCACTTTTACGCCGGATGGATCGGTCAAGCTCATGAAATGCAGCGAAGTCCCGTCGATCGTCGAAGGGATGTCCGGGACGACCACTGTTCCCAGACCTTTCTCCAGCGTCATCGTCCGCTCTTCGCGGATGAGGGAGAGATTTGAGTTATAGACCGTAATGCTCACCGAAGTGCGATTCGATGCTTCGGATTTTTTCGTTTGCGCGCACGCGATGGATGCGATAAGGACAACGATGCAGATGAGAATAGATTTCATGGCAAGACCTTTCGAATGAGACACGTTTGCGGGGAACGCCCCATTGCGCCCCTCTGGTATTAATCTAACGAATAGAACCAAGGGATTCAAAAGTTGGTTCACGCGCAATACGAAACTCCCC
>DATGFY010000033.1:0-4594 GCA_035308785.1 Bacteroidota bacterium
TCTCGGTGCGGCGTTCGTCGCCGTATTTTTCTTTCAGCACGCCGAGCTCTTCCCTGATGATTTGCATCTGGAGCTTTTTGCTGCTGAGGATTGATTTCAACTTCTCGATCAGCTTGATCGTCTCTTTGTACTCGTCTTCGATTTTCTTGCGTTCGAGGCCGGTCAACCGTTGCAAGCGCATATCGAGGATCGCCTTGGCCTGGATCTCCGAAAGCTTGAACTTCTTCATCAAGCCCTCTTGCGCCGTCGGCACGTCCTTCGATTTCTTGATCAGCTTGATGATCTCATCGATGTTATCCAGCGCAATGATATATCCTTCAAGGATGTGCGCACGGCGTTCGGCTTCTTCGAGATCGAACTTCGCCCGCCGCACGATCACTTCGTTCCGGTGCGCGATGAAATAATCGATCATTTTCCGCAGCGTCAATACCTGCGGCCGGCCTTCCACGAGCGCCAGCATGATCACGCCGAACGTCGTCTGCATCTGCGTGTGCTTGTACAGATTGTTCAGCACCACCTCGGCATTCGCGTCGCGCTTCAACTCGATCACTACCCGCATCCCGTCGCGGTCCGATTCGTCGCGGATATCGGAGATATCTTCAACCTTCTTCTCGTGAACCAGATCGGCAATCTTCTCGATGAGCGTCGCCTTGTTTACCTGGTACGGGATTTCATCGATGATAATGCTTTGCCGCTCATTCTTTGCGGTTTCAATTCTCGCTTTCGCACGCACTAAAATCTTGCCGCGTCCGGTGAGGTACGCTTCCTTTACGCCTGCGTATCCGTAAATAATGCCGCCGGTCGGGAAATCCGGCGCCTTGATAATCTTCAACAGTTTTTCATCCGCCAGCGAAGGGTTATCGATTACCGCTGTGCATCCATCGATCACTTCTGTTAAATTATGCGGGGGAATATTCGTCGTCATGCCCACTGCGATGCCCGAGGTGCCGTTGACTAACAGGTTCGGGAACATTGCCGGCAATACCGTCGGCTCTTTCAACGTATCGTCGAAGTTCGGCGCAAAATCAACCGTGTTCTTTTCGAGATCGCGCAGCATTTCTTCTGCAATGCGCGAGAGACGCGCTTCCGTATAACGCATTGCCGCGGGAGAATCGCCATCGACGGAGCCAAAATTTCCCTGCCCGCTTACCAGCGGATAGCGCAGCGAAAACTCCTGCGCCATGCGCACCATCGTATCATAGACGGCCGTATCGCCGTGCGGATGGTACTTGCCCAGCACCTCGCCGACGATGCGCGCGCTTTTCTTGTACGCACGGTTGCTCGCCAACCCCAGGTCCGACATGCCGTACAATACGCGGCGATGCACCGGCTTCAAGCCGTCCCGCACATCCGGCAGCGCTCGCGCAACGATCACGCTCATCGCGTAATCGATGTACGAACCTTTCATTTCATCTTCAATATCTACCGGTAATATTTTTTCGCTTATTCCTGCCATAGTCTTGATTTATTATTTCGTATTCATTCACCAATTAATTTCAACGGTTGCACCCTCTTCTTGATCCGTTGCAACAAATATCTTCCTTAGACGTAATTCAACAACCTGTTGATCGCCGCATTGGGGAAACAGGGTACCGGCCGGTAAGTTGGGATGTGCGTTTGGGGCGGCCATAAAAAGAGTATCGATTACCGGTTTCGCCAGATTATCCAGATCGCATGGGTCCCGGTCTGTGCGTCGAAAGAAATCCATTGAAATCAAAAATTCTGTGTGCTCGCTTCCACCAATCGCCTCATTCTGATGTTGAACTGCATAACCAGAAACGGCTGTTCGCCAACCATGTATGGCGGGGCCAAATTGTTGAAATGGAAGGGGAGTCGTTCCACAAATTCGGATTACGATTTTTGGCATCTAAGATTTTATCTTTTACGCTTCAACTTTCTTAATTGCTTCAAATCCAATTCATCTTTAGGTCTTCCCGCGGCCTTTTTCATCCGAATCAAATCGTCAAGAGACGGAACAAACACCTTTACCCCAAACAACTCCGTTTGAATCTTATTTTTCCATACCGTGTCAAAATCTGCGCCCGAAACGAACGGGTGAATGTCGGTTTGTACGACATAGTCTTTTATTAACACTTTCTTTTTGAGAAATGTCTTGACCGACTCATCTCTTGCGACCTCAAATCCGGCAGCTATCAACGCCTTGCGAGTATTCTCGGCATTTGCTTCTGTCGGCATAATAAATATGTCTATGTCGGCGGTCATGCGGGGGATCCCGTGCCCCGCCAATGCCCACGCTCCAATTACGACGAATTGGACCTTATGATCGTGCAGTGATTGAAGGTATGTTTTTATATCCATGATACCGTAGTTGTTCCATCCCCGCGTTGTATAAGTTTTCCATGATCTTCATACGTTGCTCCATGGTGAGTGAAAGCATAAACTCTATCTCGAATGCTTCCTCTTTTTTGGGATCATCCTTCTCAAGCACCAGCATCATCGTTTTTGGTTTTCGAGATCGACGTATTTTTCTTTTAGCCGGTTTAGACATCCAAATTCCTTACATACTTCGCATTCTTCTCGATGAAATCTCTCCGCGGCTCGACTTCATCGCCCATCAATATTGTGAACGTCCGGTCGGCGTCAGCAGCATTTTCGATATTCACCTGCAGCACCGTCCGCGTTTCCGGGTTCATGGTGGTGGACCACAACTGCTCAGGGTTCATCTCGCCAAGGCCTTTGAACCGCGAGATCGCTACGCCGGTCGGCGTTATCTGTGCGCCTTCTTCGATTGGCGTTTCATCCTCGTCATCATCTTTCTCCACTGGCGCCTTATCGCCCTTCATACGCTTGAGGATCTCGTCGCGCTCATCGTCATCGTATGCGTAAAATTCCTGCTTGCCCTTTTTCAATTTGTACAACGGCGGCTGTGCGATATACACGTGCCCCGTCTCGACAATCGCTTTCATGTGACGGTAGAACAGCGTCAGCAGGAGCGTGCGGATATGCGAACCGTCCACATCCGCGTCGCACATGATGATAACTTTGCCGTACCGCAGTTTCGCCGGATCGAAATCTTCTCCCACGCCGGTGCCGATGGCAGTGAAGATGCAGCGGATTTCTTCGTTCTCCAAAATTTTGTGCAGCCGCGCCTTCTCGACATTCAAAATCTTTCCTTTGATCGGCAGTATTGCCTGGAAGCGGCGGTCTCTTCCCTGCTTCGCGCTTCCACCTGCGGAATCTCCTTCGACGATGTACAGCTCGCAATGCTCCGGATCGTTGATCGAACAATCCGCAAGCTTGCCGGGTAAGCTCGTTGATTCCAACGCGCTTTTTCTTCGCGTGAGATCGCGCGCCTTCCGTGCCGCCTCGCGTGCTTCCGCAGCGCGCAAACATTTATCGATAATTCTCCGCGCGTCCGGCGGATTTTCATCGAGCCACGTCGCGAGATGCTCGCCCAAAATTCCTTCAACAATGCTCTTGATTTCGCTGTTGCCGAGTTTCGTTTTCGTCTGTCCTTCGAACTGCGGCTCCGGCACTTTCGCGCTGATCACCGCCGTCAACCCCTCGCGGAAATCGTCGCCCGTCAGCTGCACGCCATTTTCTTTGACAAGATTATTTTTCGATGCGTACGTATTCAACGAGCGCGTGAGCGCCGTGCGGAACCCGACGAGATGCGTGCCGCCTTCGATCGTATTGATGTTGTTCACATACGTGAACACATTCTCGTTGTAGCCGTCGTTGTATTGAAGCGCAACCTCCACCTCTACCGCCCTGCCGTTCTCGTCTTTGTCTTCGCCCTTGGCATACAGCGGCTTGCGCATAATGGCCGGCCGCGTTGCATCGATATACTTTACAAATTCCACCAGACCGCCCTTAAACTGGAACGTCTCTTCCCGCTCTTCGCCTTTCCGCAAATCGGTGATCGTAAACCGCACCGAAGGATTCAAGAACGCCAGCTCGCGCAAACGCTCGGCCAGCGTTTCAAATTTATACACCCGGTTGCGGAAGATCGTCGCATCGGGCAAAAAACTGATCTTGGTGCCGGTCTTCTTACCATCGACCTTGCCCGTGGTCTTTACATCGCCCTTGGGTTTGCCTTTTTCGTAGCGCTGGAACCAGATTTTGCCGTCGCGGTAGACTTCGGCTTCGAGCCATTCGGAAAGCGCGTTCACAACGGATACGCCTACGCCGTGCAATCCGCCGGAAACTTTGTACGTGCTCTTATCGAATTTTCCGCCCGCGTGCAGAACCGTCATGACGACTTCAAGCGCTGAGCGCTTTTCGTCTTTGTGGATGCCGGTCGGAATTCCGCGGCCGTCATCGATCACCGTGATCGATCCGTCTTTGTTGATCTTCACATCGATGTTGTGCGCGAATCCTGCAAGCGCTTCATCGACCGAGTTATCAACGACCTCATACACAAGGTGGTGCAATCCGCGCACCGACACGTCGCCGATATACATCGCGGGCCGCTGCCGAACAGGGTCCAATCCTTTAAGGACCGTTATGTCGTCGGCGGTGTACTCCCCATTATGCGCTTTCGCTTTTTTCTGTACTTCTTCTTTTTCTATTGTCTTTGCCATGCTGTTGTTTTCTGTCCTAATAAAATCGTTTGTGATGTTTCCCCTGTCCA
>DATGFY010000034.1:0-6926 GCA_035308785.1 Bacteroidota bacterium
GATTACGTTCATCATAGAATTTCCAGTTGTGATACTGGACGTTCCCTTCCGGTGGCCATCCAAAATCCGGGGAACTCGCCGCTATCTCCGAGTTCGCGAAGTCATACGAACCATCGGGGTTCGGCAATATTTTGAGAGTAATGAAGAACGCATCGCCGATGCGCACGTTCGGGTTGCTGATAATTCCGAGATCGACAGAGGATATCGTGTTCGGCCGAACCTTGATGGGCACGCCGATTCCATTTCCCCAGATCTCCTCCCCCATCGGCGGAAATGCGTTGAGCGATGTATCCCAATAACAGACGACGCTGGTGCTGGAGCATTTTCCGCTCGCTGAATCGCGCGGGTCGCCGTCGCCGATTGGCTTCCACGGTGCGCCGCCGACGCTGGGACTTATCGAATCAAAAACGGGGTTGCTCAGATTCCAGCGATACGAACTGTACCAGCGCGGTACAATCAATCCGCTGACCGTATCGAATGCCGTCGCATCTTCGGGAAACGCGCCAACGCCGAGGGGATCGTTTGCGTCAATGTAATATCCCCAGAACATCCGCTCCGGCGGAAGGTAACCACGCGTTCCGGGACCATGCGTTTCATCGATATTCGAGCGGAAGATGCGCAGATTGTAGGCGGAATCCCGACCATCCGATCCGGTGAAATCTCCCGGCAAAAAGAACACTGAATCGATTTCCCCTTCAACGCCCGATTGAAACCATTCGGCGAAAACATCTCCACGCTGCGCGGTATGGTTAATGGTCGTGGGAAAATCTGCAGGATCGTATCCGTTCAATTGAGGACCGTTGCAATTTGCCGATTGTTGGGCGTGATGTTTAAGATATTCTTGTATTACTTTGGAAACTGCCTTACCCTTCTTCAACGGTATCGCATCGCCCCACGGGGAGACGAGGACCTTTTGTTGGGCAAATATCAGGGTGGAGAAGAGCAAAAGGCAGAGGATATTGATAGAAACAACTCGGGGGAGTCCGCCTGCAGCGGACCGGTGAGAAACATGCGCGGGGTGGCGCGATTTGATATTCATAACAACCTCCTGGACAGTCATGAATGAGCTACTTGATACTATTATAGTTTATTTTGGGAGGATTGTCAAGATGGACGGGGAATTAATAACTTACTAAATACTGTGTCATTCCCGCGAAAGCGGGAATCCAGGGTCTTTTCTTCGTGGCGAGTAAAGAACCTGGATTCCCGATAGAATCATTCGGGAATGACACCCCTAGAGGGGGCGTCGCTGCAATCCCGCTAGAAGCATTCCACCAAAAAGACGGCGGACAAGGCAAGAATGACACAAAGGAAGCGGACGCGGATTGCCAAGAGCGGATGCCAGGAATTTACCTCGTACGCCCTCGCCTCACCTCTTTCTTGGCTTCTTTTTCGACCTCTTCTTTCAGAATCAATGGCACGCTCTTCCGACGCAAGAGAGTGTAGGCATGATTTGCGCTGGCGCGGGTAGCCGTAAAACCGACTGCGGCCACATCGGGACCAACGCTTACGCTGAACGTAAACGATCCCGAGAACGTAGTCCCGCTGAATGAAGCACTCACGCCGGCGATTCCGCTCGTGAAACCTACATTCGCCGAAGTTATCGATGCAACTGTTCCATTGAACGGATATGATCCTGAGTAATCTTCGCAAATGCCTGATCCCTGAACAATATTAATAGAGCCGCTGTACGAATAGCCGCCGTCCGCAAGCTGTGCAACATTGACAACCGCAGTACCCGTTACTGTCGCAGTCCCCTCGCAACCGCCGGCTCCCTGGTCCACCACACTGCCTGAAACGGAACCTGTATAGGTATAATACACCCCGGGTGCATTCGGCGGCGCGGAAGAAAACGCCTCGTGGAGATCATCGACGCCGCTGGCAAGATCTGCAATCGTTCCCACTGCTTCAGGGACGATCCAATTTCGCACGGTAGTTTTTAAGAACTTGTCGGTATTTTCCACCCCTATTTGGACGAGTTTCTTCCCCTCATCGGATGCTTGCCCCAATGCGCCGCCAATTCCGATCATGCCCCCGTTCAAGCTCACCGTAAGGTAGAGTATGGCCGCCGCCGGCAAGGCAAGATATGCAACTGAGACTCCGGCGAGCGCCATCAGCCCTATTGCAACTGCTCCCGAACCGGCAACGACCTTGTACGCTGTGTTGATGGCATCCGGCGTGCAATCCACCGCGGAACGGTTAAGGGTGTTCAGAGGGGGTTGCGTCTGGCCCGGATTAGGGTTTTGGAGCGACCGCCACATCTGGTCAACATCGTTTGCGGGTTGAACTCCGCATGGCGTGGTCGTTAACAGCCGTGAGCGAATGAGACCGGATATTCTATTGGCGTACGAGCCAGAATTTGATTGTGCATCCAAGAGCGCAAGCAGCATCTGATCGCTGATACGGAGAGAGGTCGTATCGATATACAAATAATTCCCTGCCACAGAACCGAAGCTGATATTCCCCATCGAATCAACATGATCGGGATTAAGAGTGGCAATAAGGTAATTCAGGTTCGCAATTTGGTACGCAAGGCTCGAATCGAGCGGTGGTGAATTCAGATCGGATGATTGAATACTATCTTGCAGGAACACGGCAAAATCGCGCAGGCCTGTAAGATACGCGAACGTAAGCGCGCCAGGGCGGCTCTGCGTGTTCGGAAGCGGCCCGATCGTGAAATTGTCGTACGCGTTGGAACTATTCACTGAGATTCCCGATCGCTGCAGCACTTGCACGCTTACAACCCCCGAATCGGGGTTGCCCGAGTATGGATCGACGTGCGGCGGTACCGCAACGGTTACGCCGGTCGAATCCATCCCGACAACAGGCACCTCCACGATAAAACCGCTTGCATCAAAAAACTTCACGCTCGTCATTTCCGCAGATGTATCCAATCCGGTTGCGGCTACGTGGAGCAGTCGCAATGGTTCCAGGGTATCGGCGCTCAATGTACTGATCGTAATCCCCGTTTGCCGCCCCGTGGCGGTGAAGGAATTTCCTTGATCGGTTGATTTGAATATTCCGTAGTGCCCCGCCCCAATCAAGAAGTTGCCGCTCCCATCTATCGCAACAGTGCCGATGTTGGAAGGATACGGCAACTTTGAAGAGATATACGTTTCGTTCCACGAGACGCCGTCATCGGTGCTTAAGTACATATCGCTGTACTGCAGGAGTGCAAGGGTAACGCCGGAAGGTCCGGCAGCAACCTGAATCACGCGTGAAGGAAAATAGATGTTCGAATCCGAATAGGCCCACGTCGCGCCTCCATCGGTGGACCGCAGAATCGTGCTGTCCGATCCGGCAAAGACCGTACCGGTTGAGCCGATGGCAAGACTGTGGACGTATTGATTTACCATGATCGAATCGTTCTGGAACCAAGTCATCCCCCCATCTGAAGAATGAAACAATCCGAATCTCGTTCCTGCGAAAATATTGCCGCCGCTCCCGGCAGCGAGGCACTTTATATGAGTATTCGTTAGCCCCGAATCAACCAGCACCCACGTCGCGCCGTTATCGGTAGATTTATAGATTCCGTATTCCGTTCCTGCGAAGACATTCCCTGAGGAATCCACGCACAGAGCATTCATCCCACCGAGAGAGGAAATATCCGCGGTATGCTGCCAGTAGTTTTGTGCGGATGACACTGAAATTGCGGCTGCAAGCACAACCGCCACAAGGAAAAATCTCCGGGTGTTCATCATCGCACCAGCAGAAGTTTCTTGGTTTCGGTAAAATCGGCTGAGCTCAACCGGTAATAATAGACGCCGCTCGCACAGCCGTTGGCATTCCATGTAGCACTATGTTTACCTGCCTGCCGCGTCGCATCGAGAAGCGTGGCGACTTCCTGCCCAAGGATATCATAGATCTTCAATGTAACACGGGCGGCGTGCGGGAGAGAGAACTGAATCTCGGTGGATGGATTGAATGGGTTGGGGTAATTCTGCTCGAGCTGGTATGTTGCGGGTCGGGAACCTTCGAGGCGCGACTTTACGCTCGTGATGGTTTGTACGGATCGGTAGATGCTGAACTGGGTGGCGAGAAAGGAGTATTTCGCCGAAACTCCTCCGTTCGAAATTACCGCGGCGCGCACATTGTCATCGTCGAGGCCCGAACTCAGCCGCACCCACGTCGCGCCGTTATCGGTCGAGTGCATCACACCATCGGGCGTGCCTGCAAATATCTGGCCCGTGGGACTCACCGCCATCGTGGTGATTGCGCTTGAAAGCGTCACATCCTGCGCCATCGCGGCCCCGGTGCAGGCAACAACAATTAAGAGAAATAGGAGAACCCGAAACATACATTCGTCCTTACAAATGCAACAAAACTACTGTTGTTAATTGTAGTCATATTCCGAAGGATTGTCAATAGGGCAAGGTTGGCGATTTTAGGGGGAAAGACCCCTCTATGAAGATGGCTTACTTTGCAGGATTCACTTCGTGCGTTCGGCTTAGTAACTCACCCCATCCCCTCTCTTAACTAAGAGAGGGGCGCTATTATAGCTAGGCCTTCTATAAACTTTTCATCCCTTCGGGATGGGAAGAACTTGGGAGCATGTTATCCATATTCCCTATCCCTTATTCATGGCGTGAATTTTCGTTTCCACCACTTCCAGTGCGGGATATATCTCCTTATAGACCTGATAAAAATCGGTGTATTTCTTTGCGTTGTCCGGATTCGGGGAGATGCGGTCATCGATGCGGACAGTTTGGCCAACTGCCTCGGCAATGCTCGCGTAGATGCCGGTACCGACTGCAGCGAGGAGTGCTGCGCCGAAGGCGGGGCCTTCCCGCGTGTTCACTGTCATAACTTCCACTCCGTAGATATCTGCCTGGAGCTGCCGCCAAAATTTGCTTTTGGCTCCGCCACCGGACAACCGGATCTCGTTCACGCCGATACCCATCGAACGGATGATCTCGAGAGAGTCTTTCATTCCGAATGTAATTCCTTCGAAGACTGCGCGGGTGAAATGGTCTTTGGTGTGGCGGATGGTTGCGCCGACGAATGCCGCGCGCGCCGAGGCGCTTTGGTGAGGCGTCCTCTCCCCTGCCAGATACGGCTGAAAAAACAATCCTTCGCTGCCCGCCGGAATCGTTCGCGCAGCAGCGCTGAGCAAGTCGTACGGGTCGATGCCGTGGGCCTTCGCGGAATTCACCTCGAGCATGCAAAACGTATCGCGGTACCACCGCAGAGCGCCGCCCGCCATTAACATCACACCCATCGCATACCATTTCAGCGGAACGCACGAACAAAACGTATGCGCGCGCAGTTGATCATCGACCACCGGCTTATCGCTGTGCGCGAAGACGACGCCGCTCGTCCCGATGCTTGCAAAGGCACGCCCCTTTTCGGTCACGCCTGCGCCGATAGCACCGCAGCCGTTATCGGCTCCGCCGGCAACCACGGGCGTGCGTTCCGGAAGTCCGGTCGCTGCAGCAGCTTCCCGGGAAACCGCTCCGGCCACGGCCGTAGATTCATACACGTGCGGAAGCAACTCGGGGGATATCGAACAACGCTTTAGCATTTCATCGGACCATCGCCGCTGCCGCACGTCGAACATGAGTGTCCCGGCCGCATCTGAAACATCGGTTGCCAGTTCGCCTGTCAGCCGGAAGCGGATGTAATCTTTGGGGAGGAGGATGTGGGCGATTCGGTCGAAGATCTTGCCCTCGTGGTTCCGCGTCCAAAGAAGTTTCGGGAGTGTAAAACCTTCGAGCGCAGGATTTGCGACAAACTTCTTGAGATTCTCAATCCCGATGTTTTTCTTGAGCCACACACATTCCGCTTCGGTGCGCGTATCAGACCACAGGATTGACGGGCGAAGAACATTTTTGTTTGCATCCAGCGCAACAAGCGAGTGCATCTGGCCGGAGATGCCGATACCCACGATATCACCGGAGGCCACGCCCTCGGTGGCGGACAATTTCTTGCAGATGTTAATCGTGGCATTCCACCAATCTTCGGGATTTTGTTCGACCCAGCTTGGGAGAGGCGTGGATAGCGGGTAGTCGCTGCTTGCGGCCGATACGACCGCGCCAAATTCATCAATCAGCACGCCTTTCGCGCCCGAGGTGCCGATGTCCAGCCCAATTACGAATCTCTTGTTCATCGATTTTGAGGCATGATTTTTTACAATATACTATTTTCCTGAATATGGCGGGCGTTAGGTAGGGTGACAGTTAGGGGCGTTCAATTCTGCAAGATGATGCCGGGATTGCTCCCGCCATTAATATCGGCGGGCAAGTCGCTATCGTTCGCAATGGCTAGCCTTTATGCAGGGCGGGACCTGCGAAATCCATCGATTTATAGGTATCCTAAATTAACGTAATTTAATCCCTTTTGGTCTGATTTTGTTTGCTTTTCGGAGGGTGGATAGGTAAATTTACTTACTTTCAGTCCAAGTAAAACCATCATCAATCAATCACAATAGACAAAGGAGAGCCAATGAAAAAAATATTAGCAATCGTTGCCGTCCTTGCCGCATTCTGCTTCACGCAAGTGGCATTCGCCCAGGGCGATTCCACCAAGACCATGAACTCACCCAAGAAAACTAAGATGGCCAAGAAGGGTTCCAAGATGGAAGCCAAAGGCGATAAAATGGAAATGAAGGGCGAGAAGATGGAAGGTAAAGGCGAGAAGATGGAAGCCAAAGGAGATAAGATGGAAGCAAAGGGCGACAAGATGAAGACAAAGGGTGCGAAGATGAAAGCAAAGGGCTCGAAGATGAAAGCCGACAGCACCTCGATGAAGAAAGACGGAATGTAATCCGTTTTCCTTCCCGACTCTGTAAAGAGTTCAAAAGCGGCAGCGAACCTGCCGCTTTTTTTATTTTATGGGCGGCTGGCTTCCCACCTATCGATAAGTAGGTAGCCGCAACCTTCAGGTTGCGTTTCTTTATCTAGGATTGAGCGTGCCGATTGTAACTCACC
>DATGFY010000035.1:0-4666 GCA_035308785.1 Bacteroidota bacterium
AACCAAGCAAATACAGGCGCAAAGGAGATTATGAATACGGAATTTACCGATTGCATCCAGCTCGATGGAAAACTCCATCCGAAAACAGAATTTTCAGTGAATCGGTCGGCAAACAGATTTAGGGTGGATCCTGCTTGTTCAAACGCAGCCCAGAACAGCGAGGTGAATATGAACAAAATCGCAACTACCCAAATGCGTTTCTTTTCTTGGGTATTCCAATTACCGGTGGCGAAAATCCAGATGAAATACCCTGCCGTTATGACAATCAAGAAAGTAAATCCTAATATTCGGATGACCGATTTGAGGGGCATTTCGAAAACGCCGAAATAGCTCATCACCAAAACAGTTGCCGAAACAACGGCTACGATTAGTGCCGTCATCGAGAGTTGTCTCTTCTTTTCTTGTGGAGTCTTTGTTTCGGCGCGTGGTGCGGTAGCAATGCCAACATCTCCCAAGAACTTACCGCCTAGAGCGTACTGAATTACTCCAAACGTCATTCCAAGTCCGGCTGCACCGAACCCGTAATGCCAATCGATCTTCTGACCCAGATAGCCGCAGATGAGCGGAGAGATTGTTGCGCCAAGATTAATACCCATATAGAAAATCGAGAAACCCGCATCTCGGCGGCGGTCTCCTTCGCTGTACAATGATCCGACCATCGAACTCACATTGGGTTTCAACAGGCCCGTCCCGCAAACAATGAGAGCGAGACCGGTGTAGAACAATGGAATGCTGTGGAAAGCAAGGCTGAAATGTCCTAATGCAATAACGATCCCGCCGACGAGTACAGCACGACGCTGACCAAGCAAGCGATCGGCGATCCAACCCCCCGGCAACCCTGTCATATACACCATCGACGTGTACAGGCCGTAAATCGCCCCAGCCTTTACGACGTCAAATTGCAGTCCTCCTTGCGCCGCATCGGCCGTCATGAAGAGTATGAGCAGTGCGCGCATACCGTAATAGCTGAAGCGTTCCCACATCTCCGTGAAGAAGAGTGTGGAGAGTCCTCGCGGGTGGCCGAAGAATGCGCGATCGTATTTTGAGATATCCTGCATCAGGTACCGTTCGTAAAAATAATTGGTAACTTACGAGAAATAGAGGTCAAAAACAATAAAAGGGAATTTTGAGGAGGGATTTATCCTTAAAGTAGTCGTGTCATTGCCGCATGTTTCTAGCCGGAATCCAGCGTCGTTCTTCGGATTGAAGCTACAGTTCAAATCCTATCTTAGCGGCTTCGGGATTGAGACAAGACTCTTGTTTCCATTTAGATCCACCGATTGAACGGCAAAGAGATAATCATCCTTAGATATCGGCAGCACCATAGAGGTGTCTGCAGTGAATACGGAAGACTGCCAATACATGGAATCGGTCGGGCGGTACCGAACGATGTAACCGGCGAGATCGCTTTCTACGTTGCGGTTCCACCGCAATTCCGTATCGTATGTGAGTTCCTTCGTGATTACGCGGGCCCCTTGAGGGACATTAGGAGCGAGCGCAAGTTCGGCCAGAGTCGCGCCATTTACGCGGCAAATATTCCTGAGGTACTCAAAGTCCACATGGTCGATAAGATCGCCATACTTTGTGCCTTTTTCGTCCCGCACATTCTGGTGTTGATGGGTAAAGTCTTCTTTTGCTTCAGTGAACCGTACCGACGCAAATCCGCGTTCGTGAAACGGAGTCTGGTCGCCGCCCCGGAGAAATCGATCCAACCGATTGACCATGTGAACGGAGAAATCGGGAATATAGGCCTCGGAGGTCTCCTTCGCATACCGGGCAAGCGAGCGTGAAGCGCCATCATTTTCAAGCCCAAGCGCGATCCGCTGTCGCGCAATCCCCCCGGTATCTGCCTGAGAGAATGAAGACGAGAAACAGCGCACGTAGGTGCTTTCGATCTTTCCATCGCCGCCGTGAATCGATCCTACGATATCGTTATTCAATACGCCGCCGATATTCCAATGCCATGCGCGGGCAGAGTCCGCCAGGATAGTCGAACCGTACAACCCCTGTTCCTCGCCTGCGTAGAGAGCGAAGACGATCGTCGATCGAAATTCATACTTGCTCATTGCGCGCGCAAGCTCAAGAACAAGTGCCGCTCCGCTTCCATCGTCATCCGCACCCGGTGCGTCGGAGGTAGAATCCATCGCCTCAGAGGCGCGCGAATCGTAATGTGCGCTCACAATAAAAATGCGTTTGGAAGAATCAGGGTGAGCGGGGGAGAGCGTTGCGATGACATCCACCACGTTCACAGGCCGATCGATTCTTACGGACTTGCTGATGATCCCCGATACGTAACCAACGGATAATCTTCCATTGCTTCGTGGGATCGATTTTTCTAGCTCTGTCTTCAGCCACCTCCGCGCCGCGCCGATTCCTCGGCTGTCGCTCGTGGTATCCGAAAGTGTATGGCGGGTGCCGAAGGCGACGAGTGTTTTGTCGTAGTTCTGAAGGTTAGAGGATGATATCTCAGAAAGCATTTTCGAGATCACCGGAATGGTCTTCGGGGGTTCGCCGGCCAATATTATATTGACCGTAACGAATAAAGTTAGGAGAAATTGGAACTTCAAGCGTTTCATGGCGGTTTAGAAGTAGAGTTGATTGGCGGCTTTTGGTCGAAAAATCTGGCTGCCACTTTGTGAAACACCGGGCAATTGACCTTGTGTGTAATAATTACCAAATGGGTCACAAAAAACTGCGCAAATTCGCATCAAAAAGATCGCAAATCTGTGTTCCACAGCACATTAAAGGATTTTTGTGACTGTGGAATTTTGGATTTTATCAATAGTTAATTAGAGTAATATAATCACTAATAACCATCATCTAACATAGTTCGAGGGCACTATGGATTACCGAGAAGCATTCGTTTCGCGAGCACTAGAACTGATTAAGTCGTATAAAGGATCGGTTCCCACCGAGGTCAAATCGGTGATACGGGTTCTCGGGACGGAGAAAGATCCGCATACATTGACGTCTGCGGAGTTCAACATTCTTCAAGAAGTTGCAGACCGCATCGACACCCAGGCGAAGTTGAATAAAGTTCAAAAAACGATTCGTCGGGGAGCTCCGCAAAATGGTTCGGGCGAGATGAATTTCGAAAAGAAGCCGTTCTACCATCACAAAAGAGGATCGATGTAGTCAGCCCCTCCGGGGGGTGCGGCTAGCGCGATTGTTGTGCGGGCGCGGGCGTGCCGTTGAGAACTGTTCGATAGTACTGTTCGTACTGATCAACAATCTTATCGACGCCAAACGTCTCGTGTGCACGTTTGCGGCTGGCCTCGGCGAACATCTTATACTTCGTTTCGTTTGTGAAAAGTTCGATGGCGTATCGGGACATTCGATCGATATCCCCAATTTCAGCGATGTATCCGGTTTCACCGTGAACAACCAGTTCCGGCAGTCCGCCGACGCTCGAAGAGACCACAGGAAGATCGCACGCCATCGCCTCTAGAGCCGAAAGCCCAAAGCTTTCAGATTGGCTCGGCATGAGGAACAAGTCTGATGCAGACAGGAGCGGCACGATTTCGGTCTGTTTACCAACAAATGAAACGTCTTTTTCAATCTTGAGTTCTCGGGCCAACATCTCACAGGCCGAGCGGTCCGGGCCGTCTCCGATGAGAATAAGCTTCGAAGGTATCTTTTCCCTAACTGCCTGAAATATCCGCAATACGTCCGGTACGCGTTTCACGAGCCGAAAATTAGAAACGTGGACCATCACTTTTTCGCCTTTCGGAGCAATCTTCTCGCGGATCGCTGTTGCATCTACGCGGCGGTACTTCCGGGGATCGATGAAGTTTGGTATTACCTCAATTTCCTTCTGAATATTATAATTCGTGAGGGTCTTTTCCTTCAGGAATCGTGAGACCGCTGTGACTCCATCGCTTTGCTCTATGCTGAACTTCATCACCGATTGGTAGCTTGGCTCCAATCCTACTAGAGTTATGTCCGTTCCATGGAGAGTCGTAACAATCTTAAGCTCGCCGCCCAACATTTGTTTTGCAAGATACGCGCTGGTGGCATGTGGAATGGCGTAATGTGCGTGGAGAAGATCAAGCTTCTCAAACCGGGTAACTTCAACAATCTTGCTAGCCAGTGCCGGCGTGTATAACGGAAAATCGAAGAGGGGATAGGACGAAATTTCCACCTCGTGATAGATAATGTTACCCATGAATCCGTTCAACCGCATCGGCATAGCGTAGCTTATGAAGTGGATCCGGTGTCCGCGCTCTGCGAGCGCTTTACCTAATTCTGAAGCAAGAACGCCGCTTCCACCGTATGTCGGGTAACAAGCAATTCCAATATTCATAGACTAAACATAGCCAGAAAATAGGTCATTTTCAAATTGAATTATATATGTAGTATTATCAATAGGATGTGGGCAGGAATTCTCAAAAATGACATGGAAACGGAACTTTTTGGGATATAAAAACGTAGTAATCGGTAGCAGGGCAGTTAAAAAAAATTAATTCAAAAACTTAACCAAAACGTTTTGTTTTCGAAATTTATTGATTATATTTTATTACTACAAAGGCTCGCCTGCATAAATGCTTGTTTATTATCAATTTCTCTATCTCGAAAGGAAACTTAAGTGAAACAACGTGCAAAGGTCATCGGTATCGTTATCACCAGCTGCCCTTGTTGCGGAAACCCGATTAATTTCGATCGGCAG
>DATGFY010000036.1:0-4011 GCA_035308785.1 Bacteroidota bacterium
AATTTTGGAGGAGTTTGTTTTCGATGTTTGAGGCAGGGAGGCGGGTGACTTTCCCTGTTGAAGTCCGCGCAGATCGGTGAGGAGTTCCCGAGCGTCACCGTAGCGCTTCTGCGGGTCTTTTTCAAGGCATCGATTGACTACGGCCTCGAACGCGGAAGGGACAGACGGTTGCAGCGAGCGCAACTCCACGGGCGGTTCGTTGACAATAGAATAAATCATTGCGGCTTCGTGTTCGCCGCGGAAAGGAAGTTTGCCGGTGAGCATCTCAAACAACAATACGCCGAACGAAAACACATCGCTCCGGGGAGTCGCCTCGCCGCCCTGTATTTGTTCCGGCGACATATACGCCAGCGTTCCGACCGTGCTCGTATTGCGCGTGAGATCCAGCGAGCCCCTGACTTTCGCAAGGCCGAAATCCATGATCTTCACCTGCCCTTTTGCGGTGAGCATGATGTTATCGGCTTTGATATCGCGGTGAACGATGCCCGCCGTGTGCGCTTCGCTCAGCCCTTCGGCAATCCGGACTGCGACGCCGAGAGCTTCATTCGCATTTGTAAAGGGGAGATGCGACCTGAGAGTGGCGCCATCGATATATTCCATCGCCATGAAGAGGGTGGAATCGGCTTCCTCGACGGCATACATCGTGCAGATGTTGGGATGGTTCAGCGCGGCGGCAGCTTTCGCTTCGCGGATGAACCGCGCCTTCTCGTCAAGGGTACCTTTGAGCAGATCGGGCAGAAATTTCAGCGCGACACGGCGATCGAGGGTCGTATCCTGCGCCAGATAGACAACTCCCATCCCTCCTTCGCCGAGCTTTTCGATTATCTTATAGTGAGATATCGTCCGACCGATCATAACTTGATAAAGTAGGAACGTGCGATATTATTCAGTCTTTTCATACTCCGCCAAAAAATCTTCGCGCGAAATTCCGGATTGAGAACATATTGTTCTCAGCGTTGAACCTTTGATTGTTAGATGATTAGGTAGAGTTAGAGGGGTGGAGGTTCCATCGGAGTTGCTGCGCACCATCGAAATGTGTTCCCGCTCTCGGACGATTCGAAACCCTAAAAGCTCGAAAGTCTTGACAACCCTTCGCCTTGGGGCGTCAACGGGAAATTTAATCATTGAGAGATGATGTCTGCCTCTGCGACGAATGCTTCAAGCGTGGGGGGATCGACGTCAAGAACGTCTTTCCCAAACGATTCGATATGAAATTGGATCGCCGATTTTACGTCCGCGAGAGCTTCCTCGTATGTATTTCCTTCTCCAACGACGACACCCTTTATCCCAAGGGGATATGCGATATATCCGTCGGGATGCTTTTCAACAATGATCTTAATCTGACTCATTTACAGATTCCTTCCAAATTATCGAATATTCTTATCCTAAGATAGGGAATTCCTAATCATTCTCAAATCGACTTTGAAGCGAGAAGAATGCGGCGGAAAAACAAGGAAATGAGGGATAGATACGATCAAGTTGACTTTCGCGGTTGCATCGCTTATACTTACAAAAGGTGGCATAAATCTCTCAATTATTAAATGGCAAGTTACTAAACCCCTATGCAAGAAGGCCATAGTATCCTTTCCCGAATCATTCTGTTCGCGTTTGTGTTTTTGTTCAATGCAGTACCAAGTAGGGCCCAAAATGCTACAGATTCGGTCCATAAATTTCTCCGGGCGAGTTTTAAGTTCTCTGATAGTGAACTTGCCGCAATCGATTCCGGAAAAGTTGTCGCCAAAGTTCTGCCGGCCGATAATCCTGCCGAGGTTGCCGTCTGCGGTGCAGCCCATTTAACCATCCCCGCGAGTTTCGCAACGGAGCAATATGGCAAGATGGAATCGTTCGAGACGGGTTCTGATATGGAGGAAATTGGGCGGTTTGGTTCCCCTGCGAAGGTGAAAGATCTCGACGGACTGACTCTGGAAGAAGACGATATTTCCGCTCTCCGCGATTGCTCTCCCGGCCATTGCGACATTAAACTTTCCGCCGATGCGATGAAGCGCTTCCGATCGGAGATTTCATGGGATGCACCCGATTATCGAAATAAGGTTCTGGCGCTGATGAAGGTGGTGCTTGTGGGTTACGTGCAATCGTACCGCATCGGCGGGACCGATTCGATGCGCGAATACGACGATCAATCGTACAAGCTGGATAGAGGCGCGGAGTTCCGGAAGTTTCTTCACGAGTCGCCGAGCCTCATAAGCGCCGAGCCCAAACTTGTTTCCTACCTCGATCGGGCCCCGCAGGATACCGGTTCATCGCGGTCGGAGTACACTTTTTGGGAGAAAGAGGATCTGCCTAATGTAAAACCAGTCTTGGGATTGTATCATGCAATCGCCTATCGATCCAAAGTCGATGCTAACAGAACGTTTCTCATCTCAAAGCAAATTTACGCCAATCACTTCTTTGAGGGATCGCTGACCCAGATGGAGCTCATCCGCGATAACGGTCCCCGCCACGGGTTCTATGCCCTTTATCTTCGCCGCGCAACCATCGATAATCTGCGGCACCACGGTTTCCTCGATTTCAGCGGCAAGATCCGCGACGCTCTCTTCGAACTCATCCATTCCCAGATGGTATGGATGAAGAACAGAGTGGAAACGCTGTACAAGAAATCTGCAAAGTAAATATCCCGTTCGGGTGTGGCGGAGTGGGAATAAGAAAAAAGGAATCGGGTCGTAATCCGCCCCGGCGGACCGACTGCACATTAAGGTGTCATTCCCGCATGCTTCTATCGGGAATCCAGCTTGCCCGGCCATCATTTGGGACGGGGCGTCGTTTTTATTATCTTTTATTTTTCTCTTCCCAGGCAGTTCGAAATGACAGAGTGGGAAGGTAATGAACCAACTACTATTAGGAGAAATCGAATATGAGCAATCCGAAGTCACCGTCCGGCGAGAAGCGTATCGTCATCACTGAGAACGGGCCATATCACGTGTACGGTTCGGTGCCCTTGCGCGTTCAGGTTATCATGCCCAACGAAGAAGGCATGTCTTGGGATTGGGAAACGGGGGAGACGTTCAAAACCACGAGCGAGTATGAGCTTTGCCGCTGCGGGCATTCGAAGCAAATGCCGTTTTGCGATAAGACCCATTCGAAGATCGGATTTGACGGAGAAGAAACCGCGAGCCGTGTACCCTATGCACGGCAGGCGGAACAGATTGACGGCCCCGCAGTGGTGCTGAGCGATGCTGAGAACCTCTGCGCCTTTGCCCGATTCTGCGACCCCGGGGGTAAAATCTGGAGTCTGATCGAACAGGCCGACAACAAGGAAGTACGCGAGCTGGTAATACGGGAAGCAATGCACTGCCCTTCAGGCCGCCTGGTGTTGCACGTCAAGAAAACCCGAAAAGAAATCGAGGAGCCGCTGGAACCGGCTATCGGTGTCGTTGAAGACCCTGCACTTGGCTGCAGCGGGCCGCTCTGGGTCCAGGGCGGCATCGTGATCGAATCGCGCGATGGCCGGCGTTATGAAAAGCGCAACCGCGTCACGCTCTGCCGCTGCGGTGCCTCAGATAATAAACCATTTTGCAACGGCAGCCACGCCAGCATCAAGTTCGACGACGGTATCATGGGGAAAAGGGGATGAGTAAGCAGTGAACAGTGGACAGTGTGGGGGCGAAGAGAAATAAAAAAGCGATGACCCGATTTCGGGCCATCGCTTTCGATTTTATCACCTTTTAAGGATGACGGTAAGAGCCACCGCTTATTTGGAGGAGAGCTACGGGCATTGAGGACAAAGATCCCCTGTTCCACTCCACGAGCCGGTCCAGTTTGAACCGCCACCGCCTCGTGCCCCACCCGTGACTGCTCTCTTAACCTCTTCGTTCTCGGGTGTTCCGGCATGATCGCCATTCTGATACTGACAGGTGTTGTGAGATGCTTTAATCTCGGCATCATTGAAATCCGGGACCCCGTTCGAATACAGCACCCATGAGCGATAGGCGGCAGCGCTCCATTTCCACTGGAGACAGACACCCGGCATATCGGTAGCGAAATCTCCGGACC
>DATGFY010000037.1:0-9364 GCA_035308785.1 Bacteroidota bacterium
AATATCCCTATTCCTCCGCTTCGGGAACGGAGGGAAGATATCCCGCTTCTGGCGAAGGAATTTCTCCGTGCGGTCGGCGCGAAAAATGGCATCCCGATCAACGGCATTACCGATGAAGCGATGGAGCTGTTGCGGCAGTACGATTGGCCCGGCAATGTCCGCGAGCTGAAGAATGTCCTTGAAAGCATGGTCGTAGTTGAGGGCGGCAAGAAAATCGATGAAACGATTGTGCGGAAATTTATTCGCGGTGTTTCAGGCAACGGTCACAATTATTTACCCGTTTCCACGCGCAAGACACCTGAGCAAGCAGAACGCGAACTCATCTACCGTGCGCTCCTCGAAGTCAAAAGCGATATCCTCGATATTAAGAGAATGCTTTCGCACGATGGCGTCTCCGGTGCGTTCGAAACGCATCGAGGCATACCGACGAATGTGATCGAAGCCGACGTTGCGTCTGAGCCCCACGAGTCGTCCGACCATGTATCCCTGAACGACATGGAACGCAAGCTGATTGCTTCTGCATTGGAACATCATAAGGGTAACAGGCGCCTGGCTTCGAAGCAATTGAAGATCAGCGAGCGCACCCTCTACCGCAAGATCAAAGAGTACGGCCTGGAGTATTAATGCTGACGATGCGGCATATCGTGCTCTACCTGTGTGTCTTCGCCGTCGTCTGTGTGGTCGATTCGGGTTGTTATTCGTTCACGGGTTCATCGGTGCTTCCGCATTTGCACACGGTGGCTGTCCCCTTATTCGATGACCAAAGCGGATCGGCCGAGCCGAACCTGCGCGAGAACCTGACGAATAAGCTCGTCGATCAGTTCAACCGCGACAATTCTCTTAAAGTTGCCGATAAGAGCCATGCCGATTCGATGATCGAGGGCGTTATTATTGCCGTTCCCGATGCGCCGAAAGATATCGCGGGCGGCGAAACTGTTACGCTCCGCCGCATTACCGTGAATTGCAAGGTCACCTACACCGATTTGAAATTGAAAAAGAAAGTGTTTACGGATAAGCCCTACTCCGAATGGGGCGACTACGCAGCATCGGGCAGTTTAACCGATCGGCAAAATGCCGTCAGCGCCGCGCTCGATAAGCTCGCCCAGGATATCGTACTCGATACGGTTTCCGGCTGGTAAGCATCAGATGAATCCATCACAACATACCCGTTAGTCCATGCAAGACATTATCATCGGCGTTTACTTTTTTTCCTTGTGCGTCCTGTTCCTCTTCGGTTCGAGCGGATTCGTGATGATCTATTATTATCTGAAACACCGGAACACGAAGACGCTTTTCGCACCCGATCTGACGGAGTTCCCCGTGGTAACCGTACAGTTGCCGGTCTATAACGAAATCTATGTCGTCGAGCGCCTCATCGATGCCGTATGCAAGTTCGATTATCCCAAGGATCGCCTCGAAATTCAAATCCTCGACGATTCGACCGATGAGACAAGCGAAGTTATCGCGAAATCGGTTGAGGGATACATTGCTCAAGGATTCGATATCCGGCAGGTGTGCCGGACAAATCGCGAAGGGTACAAGGCGGGCGCGCTGAAAGAAGGACTCGTAACCTCCAAAGGTGACTTCATTGCCATCTTCGACGCGGATTTTATGCCGAAATCGGATTTCCTCATGAAGACCTTGCCCTATTTTGCGCTGGATTCGAAAATCGGCATGGTACAAACGCGGTGGGAACATGTGAACAGCGATTACTCGATGCTCACCCGCGCCCAAGCAATGGCGCTCGATGGGCATTTCGTGATCGAACAAAACGTCCGCAACAAGGCGGGCTTCTTTATCAATTTTAACGGAACCGGCGGCATCTGGCGAAAGTCCTGCATCCTCGATGCGGGCAACTGGCATGCCGATACGCTCACGGAAGATCTCGACCTGAGCTACCGTGCCCAGCTTCGCGGCTGGAAGTTCCAGTTCTTGAACAATGTTACTTCGCCTGCGGAACTGCCCTCCGAGATCAATGCGTTGAAATCACAGCAATTCCGTTGGACCAAAGGGGCAATCGAAACGGCGCGGAAAACACTGCCGAATGTGTGGAGATCCAAACTTCCGCTCGAAAAGAAGATTCACGCAACATTCCATCTGGCCAATAACGTCGTGTTCCCGTTCATCCTGATCGCCGGAATCCTCAATGTCCCGCTGATCTTTATCAAGCATCAGGGCGGATACGAGACCTACTTTACCATCATGTCCGTGTTCGTGTTTGCATTCATCGGTTCGTTCTTATTCTACCTTTATTCGCAGAAAGATGTCTATACGGACTGGCAGAAGCGGATGCTGCTGTTTCCCATTTTTATGGCGGGAAGCATGGGCCTCGCGGTGAATAACTCGCGCGCGGTCATCGAAGGAATCTTCAAGCGCCGTTCGGAATTTGTCCGCACTCCGAAGTATTCCATTGTGAATAAAAAGGATTTCTGGACGAACAAGAAATATGCCCGGTCGAAATTCGATTACCTGATTATCCTCGAAGTCGCGCTGGCCTTATACTGTTTATTCGGCGTGTGCGCATCGATTTATTATCTCGAAATTTCCGCCATTCCGTTCCAATTGCTATTCTGCATGGGATTTGGATTGGTGGCGTGGCTTTCCGTTCGTCATGCCTGGTTGGCGCGGAAAGTCGGCCGGCTCGCCTGAACTCCGGCGCCGATATATTAACCGATGGAACTTTCCCAGCTTGAATTGAAGTTAGCGCGGCGGCCGCATTCGCCGCTGTTTGCGCGTGTTGCCGATGAGTATCTCAAGAGCGGCCGCACTGCCGAGGCGAAAGAGCTCTGCTCCTCCGGCCTCATCAAGTATCCTTCCTATAATACTGCCCGCCTTGTTCTTGCGAAATGCCTGCTCGAAGAAAAGCAGTTTTCGCAGGCGCGGGAATTACTAAGCGAGCTGTCGCTTTTCCATGCCGATTCGGGAATTATCCGCGAACTAATAACCCTCTGTGATTCCGGATTAGCGCAGATCATTGATCTTCCACGCGAGGAACCGCCGCCGCATGTTGTTGCGTCCCGAGAAGTGCCCCACGCCGAGGACGATTCGCCGGTACTTGATGCCGCGGTATTAGAACGGGAATTTAGCACCGAGGAACTAATCGCCGCCGAGGAAGTGCTCTTTGGTGAGATTACACCAAAGGTTGAGTCACCCCCTGTGGGAGAAGAGTTTGCCTCGGTAAGCTTCGAAGAAGAGGGCGGCATCGTTAATCCGATCGATGAGTCGCCCGGGTTTAGTTCGCAGATTGAAGAAATGTTATCTCCGCCTGAAGCGGAGAAAGAAAGTATGCCAGCGGCGGTGGAAGTCCCAGTTGAAGAGATCATCGAGACGTTTCAATCCATCGCTCCTCCTCCGGAAGAGATTCTTCACACTCCCATTCAGGAACCGGTTCTGGATGAGCTTGCCGCCGACGCGGGCGATGGCAGAATCGTCAGCAAGACTCTTGCGGAAATCTACGTCACCCAGGGCGCGTACGATGAAGCAATCCTTACCTACCGACTCTTGATAAAGAAACGGCCGGAAGAGAGCGGAGAATTTGAAAAGCGGTTGAGAGAGATATTCGCTATTAAGAACGGACATCCCTCTTAATATCGGTAGTCGCAACCTTTAGGTTGCGGTTCTTCCATCAACTATTGAGCAAACCCCTTGTAACTCACCCCCTGCCATCTCTCTTGCGAAGAGAGGGGAAAGGCAAAGCGCATCTTGTAAAGCGAGCACTGCGGGATGGAATGGTCGAGAATAGAAATGAAAAAGCCCTCTTCGGAATATTCCGAAAAGGGCTTTTTTGTTATTGCTAGAATCTAATCGCTTACTTCAACGCCGTGACAAATTTCGTCAACGCCGATTTTTGATTGGCGGCGCGGTTCCGGTGGATCAAACCCTTTGCCGCAAGCTGATCGAGGAGTTTGTATGCGCGTTTCAAGGCGGCCTGCGCGGCTACCTTTTCCTTTGACTGACGGACGCGTCGAATCGTCGTCTTCATCAGGGAGACGTATTTCTTATTCTGTTCCCGGTGTTTCACTGCCTGCCGGGCCTGTTTTGCTGCTGAAGCGTGCTGAGCCATTATTTTCTCGATCCTTAAAGGGTTTTTGCTAAAATATCTGCGCTAATTTGAAGGTTTAAATATACGAAAATCCTTCAAATTAAACAATTTGTAGACGGGAGCCGTAATCGCATGATTGTCGATCCCACATTCTTCCCCGCGCGTCATTCCCGGGTGTTTCTAGCGGGAATCCAGTGCCTTTTCTCTTAAAATGGAAGAACTCTATCGAAGGAAGGTGCAAGGGAGAGCAGGGAGAGAGCATGCCCCCCTTATTGTTTCCCCACCAGATTCCTATAATTCGATACCACCATAATACACTGCCCGGTTACAACGCTCATCCCGTGGTCTCTGCAATACTGCACCGCTTCGTCCGATTCCGCGCCCTCTTGAAACCAAATGCGTTTTATTCCTGCGGCGTATGCCTCCTGAACAATTCTTACGCCGACAACGGGCGGAACTACAATAACTACGCCGCCAACTTTTTCGGGAAGCGATGCGAGGGAGGCATAACATTTGTCTCCCTCGATCGTTTGTTCCTTTGGATTAACGGGATAGACGGTGTAGCCCTTTCCCCGGAGATTCAGATAGGCCACGTTGCCGTATTTATTCCTATCGTTTGAAGCCCCAACGATTGCAATTTTCGTTTGGAGAATGAAATCTTCCACGTCGTTCATATCCGTAAAACAATCCTTCTGCGGGATTAGTTCTTAGTCTTTCTTCTTGTCTTTAGCGGCCTTAAGTTCTTCGGCTGTCCACGGCGGGACAACGCCGTTCACGCGCGCGTAGGCAATGGCCTGTCCGAGGTGTTCATGCTGGTGCAGGGAAGTATTGGTAAAGATGCCGCCAACCGTGGTCTCCGAGCCGAACCACTTTGCGGGTTTGTTCATATCCGCATCCGATGTATTCTTCAAGGCGTCGTGCATGAAGGCGAACGATTTGTGTAGCTGTTCGACGAGCTCGGCCTTTTTCGTATAGGTCTTTTCGAAATCCTTCGCCAAACCGTCAGGCGATTTAATCCCGGCCAGACCGAGCAAGAAGTAATTGGATCCTGCGACGTGCGCGAAAACTTCGCTGACAGAACGGACGACATCGACGTCCGATTTTGGCCGCCACGACAACGTCGCATCGGGCATGGCATTGCACAAGTCGGTCAGCTTCTTCTCAACTTCATCGAGATCTTTGTTCAGATCGGCGCGGAGTGAACTGCCGCTTGCCATATCCATCTTCTTGTCCTGTGCCGTTGCCGCGAGTGCCATTGCAAAAAGGCCGATGAACAGCAGCAATAAGGTAACACGTTTCATTGAATATTCCTTTCTTAGTATGTGAGGGGATATCGTACTAGGTACAGTTGACGCCAGGAATTAGTTGCCCATTTTCATCTTGGTGTTCTTCTGTTGTTCAGCTGTCCACGGCGGAACAACATTGTTCGCGCGCGCATAGGCGATCGATTGGCCTAAGTGTTCGTGGACGTGCAGCGCATTGCTGAAATAAATTCCGCCAACGGTCGTCTTGGTTCCGTAGAAATCTGTCGGTTTCCCAAGATCGGCATCGGACGTGGCATTGAACGAATCGCGGATGAACGCAAACGATTTTTTCAGTGCATCGACGCAATCCGCCTTGGTCGTGTATTTCTTTTCGAATTCCTTAGGAACGACTCCCTCGGGCAATTTCACTCCGGCTTTGCTGATAATATTGTAGTTATCTGCGGCGATATGAGCAAACACCTCGCTCACGGATCGAACGCCCTTCATCGGCCTCCAGGAGTACGTGCTATCCGGCATCGCTTCTGCGAGGTCGGTCAATTTCTTTTCGGAACCCTTAAGGTCATTAAGGATGTCTGAGCGGTAACCAATTCCGCCGGAATTGTCCTGCGCAACGGCGATTGCGAACGATGCAAAGATCGCGAATGCGACCAGGGTGAGACTGATGTATTTCATTGTTGCGTCCTTTCTATCTAGATGAGGTTGAGAGATTGTGCGGCCGCTTGGCACATTATTTCTTTGTTTCCGACTTTGCGGGATACAACGCGGCATGGATGTAATTGTTCATATCGAGATACTTGTTCGCCCATTGCTTAATGCCGTCCGATGACAGCGATGCAACGAGCTTGTCAAAATTCAACATCTGCTCAGGATCTTCGTCGTTCGAATAATAAAATCGCAGGTGATTCAGCCAAAAACCGTTCTCTTTAAGGCTAGTTTCGCGCTCTCGGCGCTCGGCTTCCTTTACTTTAGTAATATACAAATCTCCGACGCCAAATTTCTTCACGCTGTCGATCTGTGAAAAGGCGGTCTTGGTCAGGTCATCGACCTTTTCCGGCGCGCAGCCGAATGAAATCGTAAATGTATATTCCGAATCGGGTTTTTGCTCCGGTTGGGGGCTTACACTGACATAATACGTCGCTCCTTTGTCCTCGCGCATCGCCTCGCGCAGTTTAATCCGCAACACTTCAGCTAACGCGCTGATGCCGTAGCGGCTCTTTGCGGGATGTTGCAGCGGACCGGAAAAAATAATCCGCACTTCACTCTTCGGTTCCGCGCCGCGGAAGACCGATTTTTCGATGATGCCTTTCGGCGGACGAACACCAATATCCTTCCACATGCGGTTCGAATGTAAATTGGGAAGACTGCCAAGATATTGCAAGATGAACGGCTTTATCTGGTCGGACTTGAAGCTGCCGACGAACACAAAAGTGAAGTTTCCCGCATCGGCAAACAGTTGTTTATAGATTTCGTACGAGCGATGGAGATTCAGCTTGTCAATCGTCTCTACCGACCATGGTTCGCGCCGCGGATGGTGCTGCGCAAGGGTCACTTCAACCGTATCGCCAAATGCGGAACGGGGATCAGCGCTCCGGTTCTCCAACACGCCTTTGAACCGCGATTTCAATGAGAGGAAGGCCGAGCTGTCTTCGCGCGGAGCGGTAAAATACAAATAGATCAATTGGAACATTGTCTCAAGATCTTTCACCGACGAACTTCCCGACATTCCCTCATCCAATTCATCGATGGAAGGGGAGACGTTCACAAGTTTCCCGGAAAGCTTTTTTTCGAGCGTAACGAGATCGAACGATGCGATGCCGCCCTGTTCTACGATGGTGGTGGCAGTCGATGCCGCAATAAAATCGCTATCGGCTGCTGTTGACGTTCCCCCGGGACTGAACGCCGAGAAGGTGACCTCATCGTTTTTAAAATCGGTCGGTTTCAAGATAACGCGGATACCGTTGGAAAGCAGCCACTCGGATACACCCAGCGTCGGCCGCTCATTTGTTTTCACAAGCGTTCCGGGCGAGGGAAGGTTTTCAACCAATGGCGCGGCAGAAACGGTATCGACGTATGGCGTTATTTCGGCAGTGTTTACCGATTCAAATATGCTTCGCAGCTCTCCTATGGTGGGGATTGCCGTTGTCTTTTTCGAAGGCGCGGTTACCGCGACCACCCGGTTCGAATCGGTGATCCACTCCGAGGATACGCCATTTACATCCTCAAGGGTAATCGAAGGAATCAACTTCTTGTAAAGTCCGAATTCGTACGCGATTCCCGAAGACGGCTCCCCCTGAAGAAAATTTCTAATATACTCATCGGCATAGTTTTCCGATTCAGTTTTGTCGCGTTCCAGAAACGCGCTTTCAACCGATCGGAGCATATCGTTCTTGATGCGATCGAGCTCGGAGGCGCTGAAGCCATATTTCCGCACTCTCGCAGCTTCTGTAAGAAGTGTTTGGAGGCCTCGCTCGATTCCGCTGTCTTTCACCGCGCTTTGGAGGAAATACGACTCTTTCGTGCGGACAAGCTGTTCATTGCCGGTAAAACCATAGACGTAGGGCGGATCCGATTTGCGCGCCAACTCTCCAAGCCGTTGGTTGAACATCGACGAATATAAATTCTCAATAAGCGAACGGCGGTACGCTCCCTCTGTCGATTGATCTCTCACGCTGTGCTTCGTATAGACCGTGACTTGCGAGATGGTCGCTTCGGAATCTGTCGCAATCGTATAAAGCGGTTCGCGGTGATCGGGAACCGGATAGTACACGCGGTCGGCGGGTGTTGGAGGGTTTGATATCGGCGAGAACTCTCTTGTAATAAGGTCCTGTACGGTCTTCGGATCGCAATCGCCAACCACAATAACCGCCATCAGATCTGGGCGGTACCAGCGCTGATAGAAGCGCTTTAGCGTTTCCAGCTTGAACGTACGTAACGTGTTCACATCACCGATGGGAAGCCGAACGGCATACCGCGAATCCTTAAAGAGCACCGGAAAAATCTTATCGCGCATCCGCGCGCCTGCGCCACGGCCCAACCGCCATTCTTCGATGACGACGTTCCGTTCAGTATCCACTGAGGTCGGATCGAAGCTGATCGCGTGCGACCAATCGGCGAGGATTTCAATTCCCTTTTCAAGAATAGCTGCGGTATCGGTCGGCACCTGCAGCATAAACACCGTCTCATCGAAATCGGTATAGGCGTTCACGTCAGGCCCGAAGCGCATCCCAACCGATTCGAGAAAATTAATCAACTGTTTCTTCGGAAATCGCGCAGTGCCGCGGAATGCCGTATGCTCCAACACGTGCGCCAATCCGCGCTGGTCTTCGTCCTCCAGCACCGAACCCGCGTTCACCACCAGCCGAAGCTCTGCGCGGTGCTCGGGCTTCCCGTTTTTACGAATGTAATACGTGAGACCGTTCGGGAGCTTCCCCTTTACCACAGCAGAATCGAACGGCAGCGGAGTGGTGTCGCCGGATTGTTGCGCAAGAGCAGATGCCGCAATTGCGATTGCAAGAATGCACGAACAGGATATGCTCAATATTATTGAGCGGAAGGAATGACGGATCATTCTTGCAGACCTTTCAGGATGTCGCTGCGGACGAGGACAAGGATGGCTGACTGGGAGACAATAAGATATTTTTTCGAATTAAATTCAATTTCGATCGCCTGATCGCGAAGGAACAACGCATAATCGCCGGCTTCGGCCTGCAATGGAATGTATTTCACCGGATCTTTCGATGACGTTGACCACGGTTCTTGATCGATAAAATGCGGGTTGGGAATCGGAAAACCCGGGCCGACTTTAACGATGTAGCCTCCGTTCACCTTATCTTTTTCGCGGACGGTGGGCGGGAGGTACAAGCCGTGAGTCGTGCGTTCCTTGTCGCTATCGGGTTGGATTAGCGCCCGGTCACCGACGACGATTATCTCCTTAATTGGGGATATTTCCATAGGTATGCTCTAAAAATATAGCAATTTTTAGTTGGATTTGGTAATTGCCGGATCTTGGAAGCCCTTCCATACCCTCACGGCAGCGGGTGCATGAGAACAATTTCTC
>DATGFY010000038.1:0-5827 GCA_035308785.1 Bacteroidota bacterium
ACGCTTTGCCGGCTCTCGAATCGGCTGTCGGTCAGCGCATCCTCGATGCACAACGATTCACCGGTGAGAAAGACATCATTCAAGACCGACTTGCTGACATTAAAACTTTCAGAGGGAATAACATTCCCGCGCTTATCGTGACCGATAGCATAGCGCAGTTCGCCGGCGGCATCTGCTAAGGCGAGGAAACCGCGTTCTGATTGGGTAATGCGAATGGCATGGTCCATTACGAGCGCTAAAACATCGGAAAGAATCAGCGAGGTATTAATGCGCCGGATGACGCTGAGGACAGTTTCGAGGTGCTGGACGTGATCATCGGCCGAGCCCGTCCCGCTGATTACCGAGTCGGGACGATCGTGGGGAAGAATCCGGGCGCCCTGTTCAAGAACCTCCCGTAGCTTCATTTCGATTTTTCTTGCAAGAAGGCGAGCTCGGTCTTCGAACGCGCGACATCAACAGCGGCGCCGATCTTGATAAATCCCGCAAGGGCCTCCTGGAAATATCCCTTTGCCGTATGCTCATTACGGCGCTTCTTTTCCATTAACGCCCACTCAAAATATGTTTCCGCCTGATTCAATGTATTCTTTACCGTTCCGCTCAAATGAACGCCCATTTGGAAAAAAGTCGCCGCAACATCGTACCGCTTGCGGTCGCGGAAGATCATTCCTTTGACCTTATACACTTCAGCGATACCCGATGTATCATGGATGCCATTGAAGTGCTCCTCTGCCCTGCTTAAGAACGTCAGCGCGAGGACGGTATCTTCCAGCCGGTAATACGCATTGGCTTTTCCCAAATAGGAAAGCCCCAGAAGGACAGGATAATCAATCTCATGTGAATATGCTAAACTTTCGTCAAATTCACGAATTGCATCCTGAATTCGACCTTTGAAAAAGAACGACATGCCGATATTATGATGAAGTTCGGCCAATCGCATCGTATCGCCTACTTCCTGAAAATATGGGGTAGCGCGTCTATAATAGTTAAGCGCTTCATCGTAATTGCCGAGAATATTTTCGGTGATGCCGAGGTTCAAAAGCACCATGCCGGATTCGACCTTTCGCTCGGCGGATTCGAATCCGCGCAAGGCCTTACGAAATGCCTGCTCGGCTTTATCCATCTCGCCCTGTTCTGCAAAATTTGCTCCGAGGATGTTATCGATCTTTGCGATAGAAATAAGATCGCTGATTTGTCCGTACATTGTGCGGCTCGTTTCGAGATCAATCTCGGATTTTTCCCATCTCCGCTGGCGCGCATATACTTCGCCCCGGCGCAAGTATGCCTCAGCGATGTATTCGGGAGATTTCAACCGGAAGCCGTTTTCGAGAAGCAAATCGTATGCTTTTTCGGCGCTTTCGTAGCGGCCGTGGGATTTGCAGATGGTGCCGATGCCCAGAAGAATCCGTTGATAATCGTAATCATCAAGGAGACGGCGGCAGACGGAGAGGACGTGTTCAACAGTGAGATCGAGCGTATCATCGTTTGCGGGTTTCTTGGCCTTTCCATTTTGCTTGCCAAGAAACTCCGCTTCAAGATCAACAGCCTTTTCCCGGAGTGCAAGGAACTGGGTAAGGACTTTGGGACCGCAAAACTTTTCGACCAGCTTTAACACTTCTCCGGTGATGCGATCTTCCGGAACCGGCGCAACTACGGCGCTGGCTTCGAGATCGGTTTCGTTCATCATCACCGGCATTCGTGTAAGCGGATCGTTCATTTAATCGGCCTGTCTTTTTCTACCGAGCAAACGCATAACCTGAAAAATGCGGAACCGAGCCGCCCTTCATGGTTACAGTGCCAAACAGCGGGTTGACAATCAGCGATTGCGTCAGCATTGGTGTACCGACTCCATTATTGTCAACGTAATAAAACCCGACGCCAGAGAGGTTCAGCAAGTTGCCGAGACCGCCAATAGAAAAGTCGAGCTTGCAGGGAGTATTGAACACTAATCCTTCCGGTTCAAAATGAACCATCGCAGATGTTGTATCGAACGACATGGTGATCGACGTTGTATTGTTCAGCGCGCCTGCAGGGACGGTGAATGTTGCAGTTCGCGTTACCGGAAGGCCGAGCAATCCCCCATAGGTATAGGAGAGCGACATGCTGGTGGTTCCGTTCGGCGAACAATTTTGCTGAACAGAAACGATTTTTCCCTTGCCGTTGCCTGAGGGCAATAGCAATGGACTGACAAGTCCGAGCAGCGAACCGAGGATGTTGCCCGATCGAACTACCGGTGCCCTGCCGGTGTTCGAAACATCAACAGGGTTGCTCGTGTTGCATCCCATCGCCCCGAAAATTACTAAGGCGCAGAGAATCGCGGCGAGAACTCTATTTTGAAGTTTCATTGCTGTATCCTTTTGATTTGATGAATGGTGATAATGGGTATTAACGCACACGTCTTTATAGCTGCAAATCGTATGCCAGATTCTGAAATCAGAAAACCAGCGAAAATGAATGAAAATGAGGCACTATGATACCAGGTTTTTGAACTGTAACGAGTTCTGTAACGAATCGTTACAATTCACTCTAAATCCTACCATTTGAACCATTTGTCTTTGAAAGAATCCTATCTAAACGGGGTCGTGAAATATTTAATATCTGGGCCGCCTTGGTTTTATTGCCCTCAACAACCCGCATGATCTCGCTCACCAATTTCTCCTCGACATTATCCATGGTAGCATCGAATAACGGGACCGAAACGACAATAGTTGAACCGTAACGGTCTTTTATGGTATTCACCGATCCTTGACGCGTTCCTGTATCGTCTCCCAATTCAAGATGCTTGACCGTTATTCGGTCTCGATCTTCGAGAAGCACGGAGCGTTCGATGCAATGCTGCAGTTCGCGGATATTGCCCGGCCAATCGTACTGTGCAAAGGCGTCCATCGCGGCCTTTTCGATACCTTTGATTGAACGTTTATACATTCCATTAAACTGGGCAAGGAACCGTTCGACGAGAAACGGAATATCGTCTTTTCTTCTGCGCAAAGGAGGCAACTCGAGCGGAAGAATGCTCAACCGATGAAACAGATCGCGCCGGAACTCGCCTGATTGCACCTTAGCGTTCAAATCGATGCTGGTGGCGGCAATCATGCGCGCATTCACCTTAATATCTTTCAATCCCCCCAGCCGCCGCATGGTGTGCGTTTCGATGACCTTGAGGAGTTTCGATTGGGTCGCACGCGTGATATCGCCGATCTCATCAAGAAAAATCGTTCCGCTCCCTGCCAACTCGAATAAACCGATCTTTCGCTCTTTAGCATCGGTGAAAGCACCCTTTTCATAACCGAACAGCTCAGATTCGAGCAAACTTTCGGGCAACGCAGAGCAGCCGATATCGACGAACGGGGCAGTTTTCGTGGAGCTGCTATAATGGATGGCACGCGCCAAGAGTTCCTTCCCTGTGCCTGTTTCGCCGGTGATGAGAACGTTGAGCCCTGGCGTATCGATGATTGTCCGAGCGCGATCAAGTACTGTATTTAGAACATTCGACCGGCCAACGATCTGGCTGAAATCATAAATTTCTTGCTGGCGCTGGGTAAATTCACGCTTCTGAACAGTCGATCTCCACGCTTCAATACCTTCTTGAAGACGATCGTAAAATAGTTTGCTATCCCCGGGGAGAAAGAAACATCCTTTCGCACCGGCATTCATGCACGCGACAACGTCCTGGTGCTCCAAACCTTCGGCAATGATCAGCAAGTCGGTGTCGGAATGCTCACGTGTAAACTGCCGGAATGTTTCAACGGGGACCGGCTGGTTCTTTTCGAGCTGAACCAGTGCAAGCTGCGGAGGATTGAACATTGCCCGGCCCAGCACGAATGCGGCGGACGAAGTGTACAAGATATGGATGTCGTCATCGTGCGGCATCTTCTTCAAATACGATTGCAACCGCTCTTTCTTGCCAGAGACAAGAATCTTGAATTTTTCTTGGGAGGCTGTCATGCGGAGGATCGCTCCTCAGCGAAGAAATGTTCAATTTGCCGCAATGCGTCCTCACGAGAACGGTGGCTAAGATACGCAGTTTTAAGTTCTTCTGATAAGCACTTGGAAGCGAGAAACTCGAGAAGAGCATTCGCCGAACGGATTTGCTCCTGCGCTTTAGAAACATTTCCCCGCCGGAGAAATTCGCCCGCCAGGGCAAGGCAGATTTGCCAACTGACTTCGGTTACCGGCTCATTCTGAAGATCGCTCAACGCATCGCGGTACAGCCGAAACGCCGCTCCGCGATCGGCAGATTCAACCGTAAGGGAAAGATTCCCAAGAATGTATCGCGTCTCGGCAATGATAGCCGGATTATTGAATTGCGCTGATTTCGAAAGAAGACGGCCGAGTACCGATTGCGCTTCGGCGGATTTTCCGCGGCGGAGTTCAAACCTCGCCTCCATCAGATCCAATCTCCCAATTTTATCCGCAAGAGAATCGCCGCCGCCAATGAACTGCCCTTCCATTTTGTAAATCTCAGCCGATTCAGCGCCAAGGACATGCATGCGTTCATCCAAGCCGGCGCATTCCGAGGCGCGCGCATTCAGATAGCGAAGGAATCCACGGAAGGTGATGAGGTTGCCTTCGTCCATCAGACGCTCAGCTTCAGAGAGTTTCTGTTCTGCCGCCTGAAGCCGCCCGATGACAATTTCCAGTTCAGCGCTTTGAAGAAGGGTTTGTACGCGGCCGGAGAGATTCTGCATTTCGTTATAATATTCCATCGCTTCCGCCCAGGAGCTGTGCGCCATACCGTACTCGCCGAGCGCGAAATGCACCTCTCCCATGTTCGTTAGCGTCAACGCGATACCGGACTTCGATCCCGTTTCTGTGAAGATGGCTTGAGATTCTTCGAAATCGCTCTTTGCTTCTTCGAATTCACGCAAATTGCAATGGGCGATGCCGATATTATTGAGAATTTGGGCGCGCTGCTGGCGCGAACCGGAATCGCCGAGAATTGAAAGCGCTTCCTGCCATCGCCGCAAGGCTTCGCGGGTCTGACGCATTTCGCTGAGGGTATTGCCGATGTTGATCAGCGCATCAACGGTTTTTTTCTTGTCATCAAGCGCGACATAGGCCGTGTGAGCCGAGGTGAATGCTGCAAGAGATTCATCGAACTTGCCGAGGTAAAAATGAGCGATGCCGATATCCGTCTCGACCAGCGCAACAAGGCGCGGGTCGTTCATCTTTTCCGCAATCTTTTTCTGCTGCCGGCTTCCTGCAAGAGCTTCATCGTACCGGCCTTCGGTCATGCGAATAGAAATAATCTCTTGAAGAATTCCGAACGAATCTTTTCCGGAAGGGGCAAGCGCAAGGGCGTCTTCGAAATGTTTAATCGCAAGCTGACCCTCTCCCAGCTCCAGGTATGCCTTGCCCAAGGACTTATTCACATGGCTGCATAACGCGCCGTCTTCGAGGATCATCGGCAAGAGTTCGAGAAGCGGTGACACAGACTCACGAAACATCGACGCTGCAAGGTACCGATCACCGAGTTTTCTGAGAAGAGCAATCTTCTCAGACGGTTCGGATGCGCAATCTAATGCTTTGTTCAGGTAGTTTGCGGACTCGGCCGCGGCGCCGGTTTCGTGCGCTATTTCGGCCAGAGTTTTGTAAAGTTCCTGAGCTGCCTCGCGGTGCCGGCCTTGAAAATGCTGGTGCGCCGATTCGCGCATGTCCTCTACCGATTGAGGAGAGGGCAACGAATCAAACGCCGCTGCAATACGGGCGTGAAGCGCATGGTGTTCTTCGGGATACCGGCCGTAGAGAAAATTCCCGAACCTCAACCGCGGGATGGAAACCCGCCCTTCTTCATCGATTGCAAGAAGCCCCTCATCTGCAAGAAAGCGAA
>DATGFY010000039.1:0-1736 GCA_035308785.1 Bacteroidota bacterium
GGTCGTCAAGCTTTCAGGCACCGGTTCGTATGCGTACACCATGCTCACCGGCGTATATCCGCCGATGGCGAGCGGTTCATACGCGTCCGTTCCCTGGTAATGATCGAAGTAGCAATAATCGCCGGGCGTCATCACCACGTCGTGGTCCTGGCGTGCAGCAGCAATCCCGCCATCCGTTCCGCGCCACGACATCACCGTTGCTTCCGGCGCAAGGCCGCCCTCTAAAATCTCATCCCACCCGATCAACCGTCGGTGTTTGGTAACGAGAAATTTTTCTATCCGCTTGATGAAATACGATTGCAACTCTGCTTCGTCTTTTAGATGCTCAACCTTGATGCGCGCCTGGCATTTCGGACAGTGCTTCCACGCGGTCTTATCGGCTTCATCGCCGCCGACGTGAATGAATTCACTTGGGAATAAATCGATCACCTCGCTAAGAACATCTTCCAAGAACGCGAACGTGCTGTCGTTCCCTGCGCAGAAGATGCTCGAATCGGGCCAGATGCCCCCGGGGGGAACGGTGAACGGACCGCCCGAACAGGAGAACTGCGGATACGCCGCAAGCGCGGCAACACAATGCGCGGGCATTTCAATCTCCGGAACAATGGTCACATGCCGGTCGGCTGCATACTTCACGACTTCTTTAATATCCGCTTGCGTATAGAACCCGCCGTAGTTTGCCGCTTCGCCGGGTTTCTGCTGGTCGCGCGAGTTCCACGGCTGGTCTTCGCGGTTCACGCGCCACGCGCCGACTTCCGTCAGGCGAGGATATTTTTTGATCTCGATTCTCCAGCCCTGGTCGTCCGTCAGATGCCAGTGGAAGACGTTCATCTTGTGCATCGCGATCATATCGATGTACGTTTCAACAAAGTCTTTCGGGAAAAAATGCCTGCTCACGTCGAGGTGCATCCCCCGCCACAAAAAGCGCGGCGCATCGGCAATCGAAACGCACGGGAGTTTCCATTTCATATCGCGCATGGCTTTCGGACTGTAGATTTCCGGCGGAAATAGCTGGAGGAGCGTTTGCATTCCGTAATATAATCCCCCATCGGCGTTGGCATCGATCACTACCCGATTGCGATCAATATTTAACCGGTATCCTTCCTCGCCCAACGACTTATCGCGCACGTAATCGAAAAAGATAAAATTTGCACTTGGCATTTCGTAGCCGTCTTTGATCGGCAGCTTGTACCCGGTCGCGGTGCGAACTCTCGCCGCAAACTGTTCCACGGTCGAACGGACCTCTGCGTTTTTGGCGAAATACACGATCCGCGTTTCGCCGTTAAGCGTAAACATCCCCTTATGTATCTCTTCGTGCAGAGGTTTGGGAATAATGGAGAGTTCGAACGGCGCGCCCGGGTTACCAAACGCGGCAACCGCGAGACCAATCAGCAATAATAATATTTTAATGCTCTTCGTCATCGAATGATTTCTAAAATGGAATTTATCAATGTAGTTAGATTCGGGGAGCAATTCAAATTGACCGATAATGGTTCCCGGCTGAACTCCAATTTCGCGCCGAACGAACACTCAACCATCAAGCATCGAGCTTCAACGAGCGTAACTCACCCCCTGCCCCTCTCTTACCCTCGACAAAAGCGTTCGAGGGTAAACTCCGAGAGGGGAGCCCTGAATCTTGAAATTCTTCGGACCCCATGATAAATCATGGGGCTATTACCGGTACAATAATTGATTTCGAAAAAATAGCCCCATGCTTCAGCATGGGGTAATGAGTA
>DATGFY010000040.1:0-2504 GCA_035308785.1 Bacteroidota bacterium
AAGTCGGAACTCGACGGTAAACGAGGTATGCTTGCACGCATCATACAAGGCGGTAAGATCCGTACCGGTGATCCTATCGACGTCATAACAAATCCATCCTAACGATTCAATAACGACATGCGATGGATTTATAACCTGATTTTCTTGCCCTTGGGAGCGCTCTTTATTCGCTTTGCGTCGCTCGTCGATTCGAAATCGCGACGGTGGCTGGCAGGAAGACGGAATTTGTTCCCAACATTGGAAGCTAATATCGCAAAACTTCGGCCGGGCGCGAAACGGATATGGTTCCATTCATCGTCTATGGGAGAATTTGAGCAAGCAAAGCCCATGATCGCAGAATTAAAGAAACGCCGCCCCGATGTCGAGGTGATTGTTTCGTTTTTCTCGCCATCGGGATACGACCATTCGCAACGATATAAACATGCCAGCGTGGTTACGTATATACCGCTCGATACCGCCGCGAATGCCGAGCGATTTGTTCGCGATCTTTCGCCCGCCGCTGCAGTTCTTGTACGGTACGATGTTTGGCCTAACCATCTTCGGGCGTTGAAAACCGCCGGAGTCCCCGCCTTCATCGCCAACGCGACGCTCTCGAAATCTACGCCGCGCTCATGGCCATTACTGTACGGCTTCCATCGTGATGTTTATAATTCGTTGGACTATATCCTTACCGTTTCCGAAAGCGATAAGGAGGCGTTCGAATCGTTCCGGTTATCGCATCCCGTCATCGAAGTTATCGGCGATACGCGGTTCGATCAAGTGCTCCAGCGCCACGCCGAAGCGCAAACGCGCAATCTCATTCCCGATTCGTTTCTATCGGATAAACAATTTCTCGTCATCGGCAGCAGTTGGGAGGAGGACTTAAACGTTCTCGTTTCCGCGATTGGACGATTGCTCTCGGAGAATTCGCGCCTCGGGGTTATCGTCGTTCCTCACGAACCCAATGAAGAGACATTGGAACGCATCGAACAACAATTCGCACCGCATGCGCGAACGCTCCGGTTTTCTTCGATCAACGACCACCATAATGAGCGGTGCGTTATTGTCGATAGCATCGGCATACTGACAACGCTCTACAAATATGCGCGCGTTGCGTATGTCGGCGGTAGTTTCCGGCAGGGTGTTCATAACGTGCTGGAACCCGCCGTGTTCGGTGTCCCGGTAGTCGTGGGTCCGCGGCACGAGAATTCGCAAGAGGCCAAACAATTGATCGCGCTTGGCGGAGCATTCACAATTGCAGACGAGGATTCTGCATACGAACGTCTTCGCATATTGTTTTCCGATGAGACGCTACGAGCAAAGGCGGGTCATGTGGCGTGCGAATACGTCCACAAAAACGCGGGCGCAACGGAAAAGTTTTTGACATACTTAGAAAAAGTAATATGAAAATTGCCTATTTCGATACCATTGCCGGTATCAGCGGTGATATGACACTCGGTGCCTTCGTCAGCGCGGGTGTGCCGTTCGATGATTTGGTGCGCGAAGTCCGGAAACTCAAGCTCAAAGACGTCGAGCTTGAAGCCGGGCACATCCAGCGGAGTGGGATTACGGCAGTCAAGGTAAATGTCATCCTACCCGGCGGAGTGGAAGAACATCATCACCATATCGAAGACGAAGAGCACGGCCATAGCCATTCCCATCCCACGAAACAGAAGCACTCACACGGCTCGCGTACATTGGCGGATGTCTTCAAGATTATCGATGGTAGCACGCTGGATGCGAGAGTCAAGGGGGATGCGAAGAAGATCTTCACCGAGGTCGCGCGCGCGGAAGGGAAAGTTCACGACAAACCGCTAGAGACGCTGCACTTCCACGAAGTCGGCATGCTCGATTCAATCGTGGATATCTGCGGTGCGGCGATTTGCCTCTCGTTGATGGATATTGAGGCGGTTTATTCGTCTCCCGTGAAAACCGGCGCGGGCGGTTTCTCGAAAACCGCACACGGGTTGATGCCGAGGCCCTCTCCCGCGGCGGCGGAAATTCTCAGAGGTTATCCCGTCGAGCTTTCTGATATTCCCCACGAACTCACGACTCCTACAGGCGCCGCGATCATCAAGGCGCTCTCGCGCGGCGTGCTGACAACTGAACGGTTTACAATCCAAAGCGTCGGTTACGGCACGGGGACGTACGAGTACAAAGAAATTCCCAATCTTCTCCGCGTGATGGTCGGGACGCTTGAGCATACCCACGCTCACGACGATCTGATCTCTATCGAAACGAACATCGACGACATGAACCCGGAGATATTTCCGTTCGTGATCGAGCAACTTCTGGCCGCCGGCGCGCACGATGCCTATCTTATACCGGTGATCATGAAGAAGGGCAGGCCCGGCATGCTGCTTTCGGTGCTGACCGAGCGGTCCAAAGAGCGCGCGATGCTGGAGATCATCTTCTCCCAAACCACAACGCTCGGCGTACGTGTTCAGCCCGTCGAACGACGTAAGCTGGAGCGGAAGGAAAAGACAGTCACAACGGAATTCGGCCAAGTGCGGATGAAAGCTATC
>DATGFY010000041.1:0-2636 GCA_035308785.1 Bacteroidota bacterium
TTACACCCATTCCCGCGGATGCTGCAGCACCCCGAGCAGTTTTTCTTCCGGAGAATCCGGAACTGGAGTGAAATCGTACGCCCACTTAACGTCAGGCGGCAGCGACATCAAAATCGATTCGGTCCGTCCGCCGGTCTCTAAGCCGAACAGCGTTCCGCGGTCGTATAACAAATTAAATTCGACATATCTTCCGCGGCGAATGAGCTGCCATTCCTTTTCGGTCGCGCCCCACGGCATCGCTTTGCGTTTGGCAACGATCGGCAGGTACGAATCAAGGAACGAATTACCCACATCCTGCACAAGGGCGAATATTGTGTCGAAATTGCCTTTGAGGTAATCGAAAAATATCCCGCCGACACCGCGCGTTTCTTTGCGGTGGGGGAGGTAGAAGTATTCGTCGCACTGCTTCTTGAATTTCGGATAATACGATGCATCGTGGCGGTCGCACGCCGCCTTGAGTGTTGCGTGAAAATGCCTTGTATCGTCCTCGAATAAATACCACGGAGTGAGATCGGTACCTCCTCCGAACCATGCCGTGCCGCTTTCTAATTCGAGATAGCGTGTGTTGAAATGCACCGTCGGTACATACGGGTTAAGCGGGTGGAGGACTATAGAGATGCCTGTTGCGAAGATCGATTGTTCGGTGGTGTTCAGTCGCTTGGCGAGGCGTTCGGTGAGTGTGCTGGAGACTGCGGAGTAATTGACTCCGGCTTTTTCAAATAACGCGCCACCTTCCAAAACGCGCGTGATGCCGCCGCCGCCGGCGGCGTGATTCCAGCGATCGGTCCGGAATCGCGCCGCCCCATCGGCTTCTTCCAGGCGCCGGCAGATTGTTTCCTGCAGTTCCAGAAAAAATTGCGACGCCCGGTTGTTCAATCTGCAGCCTTGTGAAACGAAACGCTTTCCGATTTCACCGTCTGTATTAGGTCCTTCACAAGCTCAACGGATGCTTCTGGGTCGATACCGTGGCCAAGATTGAAAATATGCCCGGGGCCGTTTCCGTATTTCTTCAAGATTGATCGCACTTCTGTACGCATCGCATCTGAGGAGCTATGAAGAACCGCAGGATCGAGATTCCCTTGCAGCGCGACGCGCGACCCGATCTGTTTCCGCGCCGAGCCGATATCGGTCGTCCAATCCAACCCGACCACGTCGCAGCCGGTAGCAGCGATTGCATCGAGCGACTGCCCGCAGCCTTTGCAGAAGACGATTACCGGCTCGTCGTTGCGTTCGATCTCGGAAACAACCTGTTGGATATACCGGAGAGAAAACTCGCGGAAGGCATCCGGGGTTAATGTGCCGCCCCACGTATCAAAAATCTGTACCGCCTGGGCTCCGGCGGCGATTTGCGCGCTCAGGTGTTTCGCAACCGAGGTGGCGAGTTTAGCAAGAAGTTCATGCGCCAGTTTCGGATTGTCATAAAGCAATTTCTTCGCTTTGCGGAAATCTCTCGCGCCCGATCCTTCGACCATATATGCGGCAAGCGTCCACGGCGAGCCGCAGAATCCGATCAACGGAACGCGGCCGTTCAGACTTTTTTGCGTGAGCGCGATCGCATCATAGACATACTTCAGTGATTTTGCGGGATTGGGGATCTTCAGATTGCGGACATCATCTGCATTCGCGATTGGCGTGGGAAACCGCGGACCTCCGCGGCCTTCTTCGACGATAAGTTTCATTCCCATCGCCTCAGGCACGACGAGGATATCGGAAAAAATAATCGCTGCATCGACGCCGATGATATCGATTGGCTGCACCGTCACTTCGGCGGCGAGCTCCGGTGTCTTGCAAAGGGTAAGAAAATCTACCTTAGCACGAACGGCGCGGTACTCGGGCAAATATCTCCCTGCTTGGCGCATGATCCAGATCGGCGTCCGCGATGTCGGTTGCCGACGGCAGGCCTTTAAGAACAGGTCGTTCTTTAATTCCTGATTAGGCATTCGCTTGGTAGTATTCAATAATCCGGTCGGTCAACCCTTGAATGGTGCTCGTCGGAGCGACAATGGGCATGGCGGCGGTCTTCTTCGTTATTGCCTCGGCAGTCGTTCCGCCGATAGACGCATAACGTACTTTGTGTTCGGCTTCGATCAGGGCAACAGGAACTGCACCAAAGAAATTATCAACGGCGGAAGGACTTGTGAACGTGATGATGTCGATTTCGTGGCGTGAGAGCATGTACTCAATTGTCCGCGGGTCAATCGATCCCGGTTTCTTCGTTCGATACACGATTACCGGTTCAACCGATCCGCCCATTTTCTCGATGCCATCGATGACGGAATGCCGGGCGAGATCGCCGCACGGAAAGAGAAACTTTTTTCCCGACGTTTGTTCACTTGTCAGGGATGCAGCAAGCGCTGTGCCGGAAAATTCTTCCGGAACAGTCACCGCGTGAACGCCATTCTTTTCGAGCAGTGCCTCCGTTTTTTCACCAACCGCGAGGAACAGTTTTGACTTGAATCCGTTCCCGAGCGCTTTATCAGTTGCGCTTCGTCGGAAGAAATACTCTACGGCATTTCCGCTCGTAAAAACAAAGCCGTCGAATTCGGCAAGTCGTGAGAGAGCGCGGTCGCATGCCTCCCACGAATCCGGATCGGCGATCTCAATGCAGGGGAAGACCACTGCCTTGCCGCCTTCAC
>DATGFY010000042.1:0-7380 GCA_035308785.1 Bacteroidota bacterium
CGAACGCATACATCTGCTCGTATTCCGATGCAGAGGCGCTGACTGAAGCAACCGTTGAAGCGCTCTTCGGCGAAATTCCGACGAAGGGAAAGCTGCCCATAACAATTCCCGATATGTTTGCCTACGGCACGGGAGTGGAGATTCCGCAGTCGATGGTGCGGATCGACGCCCCGGAGAGCGCCGGTTTCAATCGCGATTCGCTTTATGTGCTGGATTCGATTGTCACCCGTGCGATTCGCGACGGCGCATTTCCCGGAGCACAGCTCCTCGTTGCAAAAGACGGAAGCATTGTTTATGACCGATCGTTCGGCCGGTATGAGTATTCGACTGCATCTTCCGTTGTTACTAATTCTACCATGTACGATCTTGCCTCGCTGACGAAAGTTGTCGCAACCACCTCTGCAGTGATGAAGCTCTACGAAGAGGGAAGGCTCGGATTCGAAGATAAGATCACGAAGTTCATTCCGGAATTCGGGGTGAAGGGCAAACAGAATGTCTTCGTGCGAAATCTCTTGCTCCATAACGGAGGTTTGCCGGCGTTCAAGCGTTTGTATTTGACGTGCAAGTCGCCCCAAGAGGTGCTTGATTCTGTTTACGCGACAGAGTTGATCTATCAACCGGGCGATTCGACCGTGTATAGCGATTTCGATTTTATCCTGTTAGGAAAAATAATCGAGAAGATTTCCGGGCAACCGCTCGATCAATATGTGGGGCATAGCTTCTTCGAGCCGCTCGGCATGTCGCATACCATGTACGTTCCCCCGGCATTGTTGCTCGATCATTGCGCGCCGACGGAGTATGACAGCGTTTTCCGCAAAACGCTTGTGCAGGGGGTAGTGCATGATGAAAATGCCTACGCACTCGGCGGTGTTTCCGGCCATGCCGGACTCTTCTCTACGGCTTCCGATCTTGCCATCCTCATGCAGATGCTGATGAACGGGGGCTCGTACGGCGGAAAACAATTTCTCAAGCCCGAAACAATTCACTTGTTTACTTCTAAGCAAACCGGGCAAAGCACGCGCGCTCTGGGATGGGATACCAAAACGATGACAGGGTATAGCACGGCAGGGTCGTTGTTTAGCGAAAAATCGTTTGGCCACACCGGTTTCACCGGTACGTCGATCTGGGCTGACCCAACCAGGAACGTCTTTGTAATCTTTCTCACCAATAGGGTTTATCCGACTCGGACAAATACGAAGATCGCCTCTATACGGCCGCTGGTTCACGATCAGGTTATCCGGGCCTTAATCTCACAAGCTCAATCCTCAAAGTAACCGTATCCTCCTTTTTCCCCTCAATAGAGATTCGACCAATGTTAGTCGAATAGGTTGATTTTTATCCCGCCTATTCCTATTATAGTGAGCCGAATCAACATGTCACGCAAAAGAATTACCCGAATTGCCTCGTTTTGGGCTGTAATCTTAGCCCTTCTCCTGCCGTCTATACAATCGCTTGCGCAGACTCCTGAAATTCACCTCAAACATCTTACGCTCGATCAGGGCCTTTCAGCGAACGACGTACATTCTATTATACAAGACCGGAAGGGTTTTATATGGCTTGCGACCTTTTCCGGTCTGAGCCGCTACGATGGAAACTCTGTCACAGTATTCCGTCACGATTCAAAAAATCCCAAAAGTATCAGCAGCGATTTGATTTCGAGGCTCCTGGTCGATCATCGTGGCACGCTGTGGATCGGCACCTCGACGGAGGGAATTTGTCGATACAACGATATGACCGGCGAATTTATACCGTTTCGTTCGGTGCCGGACGGTTCAGGGCTTTCGAACAACAGCATTCATGCGATGCTCGAAGATCACTCCGGAAAATTATGGATTGGAACCGAAGGAGGACTTGACGAGTTCGACCCCGAAACTAATTCCGTAGTTCACTTCAAGTCGGATGCCAAGAATCCCGGCTCGCTTCCGAACGGATACATCCTTTCCTTATGCCAAGATCATAATGGCGCCATCTGGGTTGGAACGTATATGGGACTTGCACGGCTCGATTCCGGCAAATCTACGTTTACTGTCTATCATGACCGGTGGCAAGACCCCCATGCGTTGCTGAATGGTACAGTTTCTGCCTTATTTGAAGATCACCGAAATGTTCTTTGGATCGGAACGATGGGCGGCGGATTACATAGCTTTGACCCTTCGACCGATTCCTTCAATCGATACCGGCTGAAACCGGGCCCCGGCACGAATATCAATCACCTGGAAGACGATTTTATTCGATCTATCTACGAAGACCGCTCTCACGCCTTATGGATTGCTACCCAGGAAGGGCTCGTCCGGTTCCACAGGAAGACGCAGAAGGCGATATTTTATAAAAACGACCCCGCAGATCCGGCAAGTCTCGCAGATAACTTCGTGATGGCGATATTCGAAGACGGCACCGAAAATCTATGGATCGGGACCAGCACATCAGGAGTCGATCGCCTTGATTTGAAAGCAAAGCAATTTGTGGTGTATCATCATCTTGCCGGCGATAGCACGAGTATCACGGCCGATCACGTAAAGTCGCTCTTCATCGATCATGAGGGAGTTCTCTGGGTTGGAACGTGGCTGGGGTGGTTGAACAGGTACGATTCTGCCAAGCACGGATTTACGCATATCATCGGAAATACGTGGGATACAACCTCGTTGAGTAGCAGTATCATCTACACGATGATGGAGGATAAGGAAAACAATCTTTGGGTTGGCACCGCGTGGGGGATGGATATGTTGAACCGGAAAACCGGAAGGTTCCACAGGTGGTTCCCCCCGTACATATCCGGAGCTTCCGGGGGAAAACGAGATGTCTTTCCATATAACATTTATAAGATTATCGACGATGGCTCGGGAGGATTGTGGATCGCGACGAACAACGGTCTGTTTAATTTTTCCCCATCGAGAAAGGCCTGGCAAAGCTGGCTGCATAAGGAGGGTGATGCAAATTCGCCGGCAAACAATTTCATCATTTCAATGCTGCTCGATTCTACAGGCGCGTTATGGCTCGGCACGCCTGATGGTCTGGACCGATTCACTCCGAAAGACGGAAAGTTTACCCATTTTCGGAATGATCCGTCGAACGATATGTCAATCAGCAGCAATCTCATCAGCGATATTTATCAGGCATCCAACGGGGTACTCTGGTTCGGAACGTCTGTGGGAATAGACCGGTTCGATTCGTATCATAACTCGTTCGAGCGTCTCACGGAATCTGAAGGGCTGGGTTGTAATAGTGTCGATCATATCCGTGAAGATTCGAAAGGGAACCTTTGGATTAGCACCGACAGGGGCCTTACGAGGTTCGACCCTGTGACGAGATCGATCCGAAATTTGACATCCGGGGACGGCTTGCAGCGGGGCGAGTTCGAACAATCGGCGGGCGCAACTGATCGGTTCGGAAAATTATATTTTGGCGGCGTACGGGGGTTTACAATATTTTCCCCCGACAGCATTAAGGAAAATCCGTATTTCCCACCCGTCGTTATTACTTCGGTTCTCGTACTCAAGAATGGGGTGTGGGTAGATAAGGAAATCAACATGGCGCCGACCCAATTCCTTCATGATGAGAATATTGTGACGTTTGAATTTTCGGCGCTCGAATACTCCGATCCTGACCGCAATGAATATCTCTATCGCTTGAAAGGGTTCGAGGACAAGTGGGTAAAGACCGGCAAGACGCGCTCTGCCACCTATACAAACTTAAGTCCCGGAGGTTACGTGTTCCAGGTGCGGGCGTCAAATAACGATGGTGTTTGGAATGATTCCGGGGTTTCTCTTGCATTCAGCGTTGCAGCGCCGTGGTGGGGAACGGTGTGGTTTCGATTGCTCGTGGTGTGTTTGGGAGGCGCCGGTGCCCTCGGAATCTACCGCCTTCGCGTCTCCCGTATCGAGCGCGAAAGCAATCTCCACCGGGAATTTGCCCGGCAGGTGATTGAACATCAGGAAAGCGAGCGGAAACGGATCTCATCCGAACTGCATGATAGTATCGGCCAGAATCTGCTTGTGGTCAAGAACCGGATTTTTTTGGGCCTGCAAAAACGCGATAAACCGGAAGAAATGATTAAGCAATTCGAAATGGTTTCGAGCACAATCGGGAAGACGTTGGAAGAGCTGCGTTCAATTTCGCATAATTTGCGGCCGTACGAGCTTGACCGCCTCGGGTTGACCGATACGATTACCGCGGCCATCAGCTCGATTATGGAATCTTCACGAATTGCGTTCGATCAGGAAGTCGATCCGATCGACAGTCTCTTTACGAAAGAGGAGGAAACAAATATTTTTCGCATCTGCCAGGAGATTTTTAACAATGTGATGAAACACTCCGAAGCGGACGCGGCAACCGTGCGCATTAAAAAGGGCGTTAATGGCGTCTTCTTTTATTTTCAAGATAATGGGGTGGGATTCGATACGGAAAAAATATGGACGAAGGGTTCGCGCATGCGCGGCATGGGTTTGATCGGACTCGAGGAGCGCGTGCAAATTATGGGAGGGACGTTTTTTCTCTCTTCCCACGTCGGTCGGGGTACAACGATTCAGATTGCTATTCCCATTCATAAGAACGGAGTCGTAACGTGACAGACATTTCGATCCTCATCGCCGATGATCATCCTCTTATCCGCAAGGGTCTCAAAGAAGTGATCGAATCGATGCCGCAAATCAAATCGATCTATGAAGCGGGCGACGGAGAGAGTGCGTTGCGCTTAATCGAAGAGCAGCATCCTCCGTTGGCAATCCTGGACGTCGATATGCCGAAAATGAACGGTCTCGACGTTGCCAAAGAGGTCCACCAACGGCAGCTCGAAACTGATATAGTGATTCTGACAATGTATGATAAGGAATCGATATTCAATCGCGCATTCGATCTCGGGGTTATGGGGTACGTGCTGAAAGATGCGGCCCTTGCTGAAATCGCATCATGCATCGGGAATGTTTTGAATGGAAAGTATTATATCAGTCCGGCAATCTCTGATTACCTTTTGCGGCGCACCGGCCGCCAAACCGGCGGGAAAGACAAACGCGGCGGCCTCACTGCGTTGACAAACACCGAACGAAAAGTTCTTATTATGATTGCCAAGCACAAGACGACGAATGAAATTGCGGAAGAGTTATTCGTAAGCCCCCGGACGATTGAAACCCACCGTCATAACATCTGTTCAAAACTGAATATCACCGGCACAAACGCGCTGCTTAAGTTTGCCGCTGAAAATAAAAGCGTGCTGTAAGCTCTGGCCGTCCGCACCGCGGCCTCCTTCTCTCTGAAATTCCTATTCCGATAACGTTGATGGCAGCCAGCGATTGCAAATTCGCTCGACTGCCTCGCTGTATTCCTCATACGATGAGGGCTTCTTCGTATAGGCTTCAGCGCCGAGCGCTGTGCATCGGGCGATATCTCCGGGGTCGTCCGATGAGCTGAAGACAACCACAGGAACGCTTCTCAGCAGCAAATCGGCTTTAATCCTTCCTAGGACTTCGAACCCATCGACTTTAGGCAGTTTCAAATCTAAAAGAATAAGTTTGGGTGGGGTAAATGGCTGCTTGCCTCCGAATTCCCTCTTGAAGAAAAAGTCAATCGCCTCAGCCCCATCTCGGAGGATATGAACTGTCTCGTCGGGTCGATTTTTGCCGAGAATCCTTGATGCGAGAACTTGATCGGCAGGATCATCCTCAACAAGAACAATCGAGGGATTAGGTATGTAAATGTTTGGACTGTCAGTCAAGAGATCATTTTCCCCGAATTTCCAACCCACCAATATACAAAAAAACAAGAAAATGCAATGTCTTCTTTCGCGGGCGGGGTGTAGGTCCGCGATTGGCCTGCCCATCCAAAAACCCCAAAGGGTCATTTTTTTGCATGACAGGGGTCACCTCTCTACGTGCTAGTACGTAGGAAAATACGTGTTCCCATGTATGTTTCGAGGGCACCCACTTCGTTACATTAGATTCGAGATTGTGTACCCCCTAAAGACTCAAAGGTGAAAAATATGAAAATAATGATTGTTGAAGACAACGAACCGATGCGAGAAGTTATTAAAACGGTGATTGGAGACTGCGCCGACGATGTCATTGAATGCGTTGACGGGAGCGATGCAGTTGCTTCCTACGGTGCTGCGAAGCCGGATTGGGTGTTGATGGACATCCAGATGAAGATTATGGATGGCATTACCGCGACAAAGAACATCACAAAGAAATTTCCGCAAGCCCGAATCCTGATCGTGACAGATTACGGAAGCATGACGCTGCGGAAGGCTGCCCAGGACGCAGGCGCGTGCGGATATGTCTTGAAAGAGAATTTGCACGAAATTCGAAATTACGTTCAGTAAGATTAGAAATCACGTTTTTGATTTGATTCTATTCATCCTAAGGATGATCCCGAATTTAGCCCACATATTGCCGTTAAGATTCAACCATCGAAATGGTCTGCGTTCGATTCGTACGATCGCGCTTGCTTTGGCGTGCGCACTCGTCATGATCGTCGCGAACGTCCGCGTTATGTTTGCGCAAACGGTGACGTTTAATCCGGTTGGGTGGCCGGCGGATGCTCAGTGGACGGCGAATACTCTTAAGGGCGCTCCGATCAATGACCCAACCCATAGCGATCCATCGAACGGCGGAACGCAGCCGAACAACTACGTCGATATTTCTTCGGGCACTCCGGATGGAACCTATCCGTCATCGTATTGGGCGTACAACGGCACAACGTTTTTCATTCGTTTCGCGCTGCAGGGAAGTCCCGATACCTACACACCCGGTCACTCCGTCGGTGCCGCAGATCCGTGGACGTCGGGCACATGGCAAATGATGTTGGATCTGAACGGCGACGGATGGCGCGATTTCGGCATCAACCTCGACGGCCAATCCGGTACGCCTTCTTCACCGATTGATAAGATCAGCGTTATCTATTCGCGCGTGACAGGGACCCAATCGCTTGATTATGTCAACACCACGGGCGTCTATCTGTGCGGCCAGGAATATGCATGTATCGCCTACCCGAGCGGCGCCAATAGCGGCCAAGCGGAACGGTTCGATGGAAACGGCAACCTGATGAACCAGAACAATGTTTGGAGCGTCAGCACAACCGGTACGCTCGATACGCTCGATTTCGGTACGACCCGCGTTATCGATAATACTGCAACCCGCGGCGACTTCTTCCTCGATTTCCAGATATCGATGTCGTATTTCAACGCGACCCAATTCGATGGCCCCGAACTCACAGGCAACACCCTCTTCGGCGCCTTCTTTACAACGGCAAACAGCAACTCAAATCCCTTGCAGAAAGATTTTTCTTGGACCGGATGCTTTAGTGCGAGTACATCCGCTATTGCTCCTTCGGCTGATCCGGGCGCCATTAATCAGGAGACGTTGCCCAAGATCGTGGTCCTTAGCTTAAATG
>DATGFY010000043.1:0-2125 GCA_035308785.1 Bacteroidota bacterium
TCGATACCTACAAGGGAAAGTTGAAAGGCAAGATCGTTTTACTCGATACAGTTCGTGCAGTGAAAGCGCATTTCACGCCGGAAGGTACGCGCGATGCCGATTCGACATTATTGGAACTGGCAGATGCGGGAATGCCAAACCAAAATCGGCGCGGCGGAGGCGGCGGAAATCCGTTCCGCAATAATCCCGCAGCTCGCACCCGCGCATTACTGACCTACCGGAAGTGGCAGTTGTGCCAGGATGAAGGAGCCGTGGCAGTGCTCAATGTGAGCCCTCGCGGCGATGGTGGCAACGTGTTTGTGCAGCAGGCAACGGTGCCTATGCATCCCGATACGCCATTCACGAAACGCATCAACGCGTACGATCCGAAGGCGCCGGAAATTCTTCCGCAGATAATGGTTGCGGCGGAGCATTATGATCGTTTGATCCGCATGATGCAGCGCGGTGAGCATCCCAAGATCACGATGGATTTAGATGTAAAGTGGTACGATCCGGATTCTTCGTACGACGTGATTGCCGAGTATCCGGGAACCGATCCGACGCTGAAAGATGAAGTCGTTATGATCGGCGCGCACTTCGATTCGTGGCACGGCGGCACGGGCGCTACCGATAACGGTACCGGCTCTGCCGTGTGTATGGAAGCGATGCGCATCCTGAAGACCATCGGCGCCCAACCGAAACGCACGATTCGAATCGGATTGTGGAGCGGCGAAGAAGAAGGATTGCTTGGTTCGGCTGCTTACGTGAAAGCGCATCTCGGCGAGCGCGACGGAACATTTATGAACGATCCGACGAGTGTGAAACAATTGCCGGAAGCGGACAAGTTCGATGTTTATTTTAACAATGATAACGGCAGCGGCAAGGTCCGCGGCGTGTATATGCAAGGCAACGATCAGGTTCGGAATATTTTCCATGCGTGGCTCGAGCCGTTCCGCGATATGGGTGCGTACACGCTTTCCTTGAACAATACCGGCGGTACCGATCACCTTTCCTTCGATGCTGTCGGACTCCCCGGATTCCAGTTCATTCAGGATCCGCTTGAGTACGATACGCGCACGCACCATTCCACCATGGATTTGTGGGAACGCGCGCAGGAAGGCGATTTAGAGCAAGCCGCGACAATCATGGCTGCGTTTGCGTATGATGCAGCGGTGCGCGATCAGAAATTCCCCCGCAAAGAATTGCCCGGAAGCAAAACTACCCAGGGTGGTTCATCCCAAGGGACAGGAACCGGTAAGAACTAATAGCCTAAGAGGAAGCGGATAGAAGTCTTGACTTCTATCGGACATTTCAGATGATTGATGAATATGATCGGTCGCAAATGGGCGGGATTGTATTCATCAATCATCATTCATAAATCATAAATGATTTTCAAATGAGTTTGCTTGTCGTTGGCACGTTGGCGTTCGATTCGATTGAGACTCCTTTTGGAAAGGTCGATAACGCATTGGGAGGATCGGGAACATTCATCGCGACTGCCGCAAGTTATTTCGTTACGCCCGTAAAGATGGTTGGCGTGGTCGGCGGAGACTTTCCCAAGGACGCTATTGAATTCCTCGAGAGCCGAATGATTGATTTGGAGGGGCTGCAAGTCGAAAAAGCAGGCAAGACATTCCGATGGGGAGGTAAGTATCACTTCGATCTGAACATGCGCGATACATTGTTCACCGAGTTGAATGTGCTGGAGCAATTCGATGCGCGGATACCGGAATCGTACCGCAATTCGCAATACATCTGCCTCGGGAATATCGAGCCGGAACTCCAGCGCAAGGCACTTTCGCAGATCACCAAACCGAAACTGGTTGTCTGCGACACCATGAATTTCTGGATCGAGCGCAGGCACGAAGAGTTGATGAAGACGTTGAAGCTAATCGACGTGTTGATCATCAACGATTCTGAGGCGCGGCAGCTTTCCGATCAAGCCAACCTGATTCGCGCTGCAAAAGTGATCATGAAGATGGGGCCGAAATACGTGATCATCAAGAAGGGCGAGCACGGGGCTATGCTGATTTCGAAAGATATGATTTTTTCAGCGCCGGCATATCCATTGGAGAACATTAACGATCCGACAGGCGCAGGCGATTCATTCGCGGGCGGGTTTATTGGGTGGATTGCGCGGACGGGC
>DATGFY010000044.1:0-7938 GCA_035308785.1 Bacteroidota bacterium
CAAGATACCTGAGGCAACACACGTGATTCGGTCTACGATGAAACGGTTCATTCTTCTCTCCCTATTTTTTACTCTGCCTCTTTACGCCCAACCCAATCAATTACAAGGTGTGCCTCGCGGTTTTTCCCATGTCGATCCCTCTCACATTTTATCGACCGCAACCAGCATAGACACTTCCGGTTTTCCATTAGCGATCGGCAATAGGTGGTTCTACAACTATTCTAATGACCCGCACCCGGGGTCAGTACAGAACGGAATTCTTGTGAAAGAGATCATCGATACACTCCCCGGGAACGGCTGGTTCGTACGGAGTTATTTCCTCAACCAGGATGCTGTGGCGCAAGATACCGAGCATTGGTACTTCACGGGCGGGAAGTTCTTTTTCAATAGTATTCTTCTCTACGATTCCTTGTTGACGCATGACACGAGTTGGACTTATAGTACCGGGTCCGGTTCTTCCACCCGAAGCTATACTCATTATATGGACTTCTTTTTCGGAGATTCTGTAAAAGCGCAAAAATACGAATACGCCGATCAATCCACACTGTACGGCGATAACGGCGACTACGAAACGGCCGTCGGAGTTGGCATTGTTCAAAGTATTTCGAATTCGTTCGGCGGAGAAATTGGCGACATAACTTCGCTAACACTACTGGGGTTTATAGATAACGGCCACCTCTATGGCGATACCACCCTTACCAACGTCGGCAATCGTAAATCAACAATTCCCATCAGGTTCTCCCTGCATCAAAACTACCCCAACCCCTTCAATCCCGTCACAACAATAAATTACGATTTGCCACGAGATGTCAGAGTATCGCTGAAGGTCTATGACATCCTCGGTCAACTCGTCAAAACCCTTGTAGATGGGTATGAAACGGCGGGGTATAAATCGGCAAAGCTTAATGGGGCGAACTTACCAAGCGGTGTTTATCTCTATCGTTTAGAGGCGGGAAATTTCTCCAATGTCAAGAAACTCGTTCTAATGAAATAACCTCCCCCCGCAACAATTACAAAAAACAAAGGGGTCGGCTCACGCCGGCCCTTTATTATTTTATCCCTCCGCCTCCCTCAACACCCCCTTCATCTCCTCATGCACCAACCCGTTTGTCGCGAGCAGTTGCTTCTCATAAACTGAGTAGTCGTTCCCGCGGAAATCGGTAAGTTTGCCGCCGGCTTCTTCCACGAGCAGTTTCCCGGCCGCAACATCCCACGGATGCAGAGCAACCTCCCAAAATCCTTCGTACCGTCCGCACGCGACATACGCTAAATCTATTGCGGCAGAGCCCATGCGCCGCACCGCCTGCGCCTTCTTAAGAAAGTTGCCGAAATGTTCGATGGCGTGGTCGGGATTCTCGGCGATGTTGTACGGAAAACCCGTCACCAATAAACTTTTGCTCAGCGTATTCACCTTCGAAACGCGCATCGGCTTGCCGTTGACGAATGCACCCTTGCCCCGAGTGGCAGTGAACAATTCATCGAAGTTCGGATCGTAAATTACGCCGTGTTCCATCACGCCGTTGTGCTCGATGCCGATGGAAACGCAGAAAACCGGAAAGCCGTGGGTGTAGTTCGTGGTGCCGTCCAAGGGGTCGATGATCCACTTATAGGCAGATGGAACAGCGCTCCCAAGGCCGCCTTCTTCGGCAAGAATTGCGTGATCGGGAAAATTTTTGCGAATCATCTCGATAATAATCCGCTCCGATTCTTTGTCGATTTCGGTGACCAGGTTCTTCTCCTGGCCGTATTTCTGCTCAATTTGCTTTATTTTGCCCACATTCTGCTTCAAGAACGTGCCGGCGGTTCTCGCCGCGGTAATGGCTATCTCGATCATTGCGTACCTCGCTTTGGGCAGCCCCAAAAAATATTGTCGGACTTGACGTGCATCACTAACTCTATTCCCGGTCTGCCGTATTTTTATATATCAACGTGCGAATGCACAGTGATTGTGAATGGACTCAATGGATAAACGGTGGATTAACAGTTACATAGTGGATTAGATAGGGAGTCACTGTAGCAGCCACAACCAGCATGTTGACAGTGGCACCTTTGGATTAGAGAGCAAGGCGCAACGATCCCGTCAGGCAATGTCTGACGGGATTTTTTTTGCCGCGTCATCTTGCCGATTTCGATAGCGCCCTTCGGAGCCGCTCGTAATTCTTCTTCGAGACGCGGAAACGGATCTCGACCGTATGTTCCTCGTACTCCTTCTTCAACACTTCTGCAACTTGATGAATTAACGCAATCGTTCGCGATTCCGATTGATTCACGACGACCGTCTCCACGATGGTGTCTTCATCGAGTTTCTCGAGAAGCGCATCGCGCAAGCGCGGGACGTTGATATTTCGCGACGCAGAAATGATGACGGAATTCACGTACCGCTCGGTTAATTCGCGCACTGCTGCCCGGTTTTTTACTTTATCGATTTTGTTGAAGACATAGATCGTCGGTTTTTCCGCCACGCCAAGTTCCTCCAGCGTCTTCTCAACTACCTCGATCTGATCGGCGCACTGCGGGTGGCTCACATCGATGACATGGAGCAGCAAATCGGCTTCGGTCACTTCCGCGAGCGTGCTGCGGAACGATGCCACTAATTGGGCAGGAAGCTTTCGGATAAACCCGACCGTATCGGACAGCAAAATCTTCCGTCCCGGCGAAAGCTGAACCATCCGCACAGTAGTATCCAATGTTGCAAATAATCGGTCCTCAATCAGCACGTCGGCGTCGGAAAAAAGCTTGAGGAGAGTCGATTTGCCAGCGTTGGTGTATCCAACAAGCGCGACGCGCGTATGCTCTTCTCTTCCCTTGCGCTGCACTGTGCGCTCGTTGTCGATGTCCAGCAGTTTTTCTTTCAGGTGGGTGATCTTCTTGCGGATAGCCCGGCGATCGGTTTCAATCTGCGTTTCACCCGGACCTTTGGTGCCGATGCCGCCGAACTGCTTCGATAAGTGCGTCCACTGCCGCGTCAACCGGGGAAGCATATACTGAAGCTGGGCAAGCTCCACCTGCGTCATCGACTCTTTCGATTTTGCGCGGGAGGCAAAGATATCCAGAATCAATCCGCTCCGATCGACAATCTTGGCGGGGATGATTTTTTCAAGATTACGAACCTGCACAGGAGAAAGATCGTCATCGAAAATCGCGATATCAATTTTTTCTTCTGTCGCGATCTTGCCGATTTCCTCCGCTTTCCCTTTCCCGATGAATGTCGCGGGATCCATCCTGCTTCGTTCCTGGAGGAAAGAATGGCGGACCTCTGCCCCGGCTGTATCGGCAAGCAGTGTTAATTCCTCAAGGTACTCTTCGCTTCGAGCGCGATCGCGTCCGGAAGCAGTGATACCGACGACGATGGCCGTTTCTTTTCCTGAAGTTTCTTTGCTTGTAGTTTTTTTCAATGATGCCTGATTTTATGACTTGTGAATTGGCACGGCTGAGAATCCCTTTCGTCGGGCTTCAGACCACCCCGACCGGTCTCATGTTCCATGAGACCGGTCAGCCCCTCCTCCGAAAGGAGGGGCGCAAAGCTAAAGTTAAAAGCAATTATTTGACTAACCTTGCCTGATCAATTCATCGTGTACGTTTTCCCCTCCTCGTGGAGGAGGGGTCGATCAACTCGCAGAGCTGATCGGGGGTGGTCTACGCCGCAGACCAAACGAACTTTCTACGCCACACTTACTGCCGACGCCTCTTTCGCATTATCGCGCGCCAACAACATCTCCGCCAGAATCAGGAGCAGCGCGAGGAGAACGAGGTATTTCCAGAGTTCCACACCGAACCGCGATTGGAGCACAACTGTTTGCAGTTCAGCTGGCTGATCGGTTGCCGGGACAACCTTGACGTATCCGCCCCACGTATGGGCAACATCCAGCAGATCCGATTCGGCAATTTTCCGTGTGTCCGATTCTTTCTGGTCGATGTTCACCGATGCAACGCCAAGCGTATCGCGACCTTGCTTCAATAAATAAAATCCCGGAACAGCGATATGCGGTTTCACAAACGTTAATGCGCCGTTTTGACGGTTAGACACAAGATCGGGCTTGGCGCCATCGGAACCGTTTTCCGGAATCGAGGCTGCCGGAAGAATGCGTTCTTGGCTGCTGTCCGGCGAGTAGAGCGTATATTGCATCGATGCCGATTCTCCGCCGCCTGCCGGCCGGGCCTTCGCGGTGAGGAACAGATCGCTGCCCACAACTGCCGATTGCGATTCGATCGCGGACGACGACGCATAAACCACGGAACGGAAGATCATCGGAACGAATATCCCGCGCACGGGAAAATCGGACCACGAAAGCACCGGCGCCACAGAATAGAAAAGGATCTTCCCTCTGCCCAGGCGATGCTCCGAAAGAAACGGCGTTCCATCGGTGAGCGAAACGATCGTATGTCCCTCTCTGCCCGATTGGCGCTGCACAACCGAAGTAATCGTCGGCGATTCAATCCCCTCGTTCTGCAACTTCCCTTTCTGCGGGAGATCGAACATCGAGGCGAACAGCGGGTGATCCAGATCGACCTGGCGAAATGAAACCGACGTCTGCGCACCGCCGCCTCCGATGACGGAACCGGCGTCGGGAATCGACAGCGCAGGAAGCAAGCCCGTGTTAAACTCTGCAGGAGTGTATTTCGAACCCGGGAAGAGCACCAGGCCACCACCCTGCTCGACGAATTCCTTGATGCGCGCCACTGCGTTCGGAAGCAGCCCATTCGCCCCAATCACAATCATCGCATCGTACGATTTTGGATCGATGAGCGGAAATTTGTCCGGTGCAAATTGCGCGACGTTCACCAACGCCGCTTGATCTGCGCTGTTTCCTGCGTCGAGCGCGAGGGCGACATAATGCGCATCGGAAGAGTCGGAAGAGATCATCGCAACGTTTATGCGATCCGGGATGAACACGGTAAAATAGCGGCGATTATCCTGTTCGATTGGATCGTTTTCCAACTCCACATATCCTTCGATATATCCCGAACGCTTGGGAGTAACAGTCAACACCACCGACGCACTGCCATCCGGCTCGATCCGCATACTTTGCTGCGCGGCACGGGCATTGTCAAGAAATACGCTAAGGACGTAGTTCGACAACGGCTGGTTCGAATAATTTCTCACCGACGCATAGATCTCGAGCGGCTTGTTCTTTTCTACTATCTTGCTTAACACTGCCACTGAATCCACCGCAACGTTATCCGCCGACCGCGCGCCGATATTCACCAGAAACACCCGCACCGTCGAACCAAAATACTTTGCCGCTGTTGATTTCTGCGCCGCGCCGAAGAGCGTCTGCTGCATATCGGAAATGACATAGACTTCCTTATTGGCGTTTTGCGATTTTCCGAGCAGCTTTGTTGCAAGCGCCAACGCGCTATCGAGCGGGCGCCGCACATTGGAGATATTCGATTCGCGGATCACCGATCGCAGCGTGCTGAAATCGTGCGTCGCCGGATCGATGGTGGCTTTCGGGAGATCGGACATTCTAATCAGGTACACTTCGTCGCCGGCATTCAACACGTCGATGAGTTTCTCGGTCCGTTCTTTTGCTTGCTTGAAATATTCCCCGCCCTGATCGCTCGCTGCCATGCTGAACGAATCATCGAGGATAAACACAACGGTTGATTTTGCCGATGCGCCAATGGTTCCGAAGAGCGCGCCCTTTAGCGCAGGCCGCGCAAAGGCAAGCACCAGCGCAAGAATAATGAGCGTGCGAATCAGCAACAACAGCAACTGCCGGATTTTCAATCGCCGGATCCGGGATTGCTGAAGCTCCTTAAGGAACGTCAGCGTGCTGAACTCGATCGTCCGCAGTTTGCGCAAGTTCAGCAAATGAAGGACAACCGGAATAGCGGCCGCTGCCAATCCGAACAGGACTAAGGGATTAAGAAATGTCATTGTTTGCTGCGGGCGTTACGGCAGGAAACTCATGCGTATCATATCATAATTTAGCAAAAAATGGAGAGAATAGAAATTGGGGGCATCCCAATCCAAAAGTAAAGGCACTGGATTCCCCCCCAGAAGCATGCGGGAATGACACATCGAGTTTAATCCTGCCAAACCCCCGAAAAATTCTTTCCATGTTCCATTTTCCCTATTCCATAATTCTTTTTGAAATGCGTTCAAACTTTCGTAAATTCGTATGCAGTAAATGGCGTCCAAATGTGGCGCATTTTAGCCGTAAGAACGGGATGTAGCGCAGCCCGGCTAGCGCGCCTGCCTTGGGCGCAGGAGGTCCCGGGTTCGAATCCCGGCATCCCGACTCTCGTTTTCATGTCCGAAATCATCATTTTCCGGATTTGTTCTCTAACTTCTTGCTTTTTTTGTACAATTTCGTTACTTTGCTGAACGTTCAAGATCATCGACTGATCGATACACGGGCGAGCCAAATCAGAACGCATGTCTCAAGATCATTTGGCAATTCCCCGCATCTACTGATAATTTCAGGTACTTAACATGCTAAACCAACGTAGTATCCTCGTCGTTGATGACGAAGAGGCATTGAGAACAGTTCTGAGCAGCGAACTCGCCAGCGAGGGCTACGTCGTGGATACCGCATCCGATGGCGACGAAGCGATTACCACCCTGACGGGAAAAACGTTCGATCTGGTTCTGCTGGATATCAAGATGCCCCGCGTCGATGGATTTGAAGTGCTGAAATTTATCAAGAAAAATTCTCCCGTCGTCAAAGTCATCATGCTTACCGCGTTCGCCGATCTGAAGAACGCGATCGAATCGAAAAAGCTCGGCGCGGAAGATTTCATCAGCAAACCCTACGATCTGGTTGACCTATTAACGACGATCGAGCGCGTCCTCAGCGAATAGCGCTCTCGTCCCCTCGTTGTCCTGCAAGAACGGACTTGCATGTCGCAGCGGTATAACATTCTCATAGTCGATGATGAAGTAACCTTTACGATGCTCCTGAAAGAAGAAATGCAGGAGCTTGGGTCTTACGAAGTCGATCTCGCCTACGATGGCGCCGAAGCCATCAATCTCATCCAAAAGAAACTCTACGATGTCATTCTGCTCGACATCAAAATGCCGCGCGTAAGCGGCATCGAAGTGTTACAGTATATCCAGGAACACTCCCCCTCTTCGCAGGTCATTATCCTTTCACAATTCGCCGACGTCAAGATCGCTGTCGAGACGACGAAGCTCGGCGCATACGAAGTGCTCGGCAAGCCGTACGATTTCGATCAGGTCGAGCAGACCGTCCAGCGCGCGATCGAACGAAAGAAGCTATCGATCGATAACAAGTTGATGAAGCTTGAACTCACCCAGAAGGCGGGCACGTTCGAGATCGTCGGCAAGAGCGCAATTCTGAAGAAAGTAATAGATGATGCCAAAAGAGTTGCGGAGACCGACTCCATCGTATTAATCCAGGGCGCAAGCGGAACGGGCAAAGAGCTGATCGCCCATTTGATCCACGAAACAAGCCCACGCAAAGCGCGGCCGTTCGTACCCGTGAACTGTTCCTCCATACCCGATGCACTGCTGGAAAGCGAGTTGTTCGGGCACGAGAAAGGCGCCTTTACCAACGCCTACACTGCAAAGCCCGGCCTTGCCGAAGTTGCCAACGGCGGCACATTGTTCTTGGATGAAGTCGGCGATATCAGCCCGGTCATCCAGCCGAAACTATTGCGTTTTTTGGAAACCGGCAGGTTTCGCCGCGTGGGCGGAACAAATGAACTTGAAGCGAACGTGCGCGTAGTATCTGCCTCCAACAAGAATTTGCAAGACGAAGCGCGCGCGGGAAGGTTCCGCGAAGATTTGCTCTACCGGCTCAACGTCGTGACCATCCATATCCCTGCGCTGAAAGAACGGATGGAAGACATTTCCGGCTTGGTCGAGTTTTTCCTTCAAAAGAAATGCACCACCAAGCAGAAGCGCACGCTCAGCCCCGATGCGATGCAGGCGCTGATGAATTACGATTGGCCCGGCAACATCCGCGAACT
>DATGFY010000045.1:0-3396 GCA_035308785.1 Bacteroidota bacterium
ATACCCGGCATTATTCGTGAAGAAATCGTACATAGTGCAATTAATTCGCGTTTAAGGTTTTAACCATAATGCGTTCGAGACGCACACGGAGATTCCACATCCAAAAATACAGGCCCGTAAAGCCGGCAACCGACGAAAGAAACACGGCGAGCATCGTTGAATTCATTTCGACTTTACCCTGGGCATTGATAATCGGCTCCGGGTGCAAACTCGATAAAATGCGGGGCATGATAAAAATGAAAAACGGCACCGTTACTCCCGCGATGATGGAATATACTGCGGCCAGTGTGGCGCGCTTCGTTTCATCTTCAACCGCGGAACGGAGCGAGAAGTACGCGCCGTATATCAATAGCAAAATGAAGATTGAGGTTTCCCGAGGATCCCAATTCCAGAACGAACCCCAGTTAAACTTTGCCCATAAAGAGCCGGTTACTGTGGCAAGAATGCAAAACATCAATCCCAATCCGGCGGACGCGGTGGATTTAATATCATCGTCGAGGTTCTTCTTGACCAGAAACTTGATACCATATCCCATCGCAACAATGAACGCAACTACCGTTGTCCACGACATCGGAACATGGAAAAACAGAATTCGCGCCTTCTGTTCAAGGCCGGGAATAAGGGGAAATTCGTACCAATGTTCAGGGTGTGGCACGATAGGCAAAGAGAGTCCCAATATGATAACAATAGCCAGCCAGAGGCCGAGAAAGAATTTCATTGACGTTCCCCGCCCGATTCGAAACCTTGTCGGACATTTCGATAATTCATACGTAAAGATACGAAATTATGGGGAGAGGACAAAAAGAGATCCACCACACTGCTTCAACTATAACTATGTTCTTGTATCAGCGAAATCAGTTCAATCATCGCCATCAGCCGTCAATCCTTCCAAATAAACTCAAACAGCAAGTACGAGACCGCTGTAATGGCTATGGCGTAGCTGATGAGGATTTGGAACTCAGGCCACGCTTCGCCTAATGGCGCCCCATCAACGGCGAGCTTGGTGGCACTAATTGTTGAAAGTAACAGGGGAAGCAAGATCGGGAAACAGAGCACCGGATAAAGCGTGCCTTTGGTATTGGCCTTGGAAATAATAGCGGCAATTATCGTCGATGCGCTCGCAAGGCCGATTGTCCCAAGAACAATCGTAAGCACAAAAATGGAGAGGTTCTTGACGACGAAGTTCGTAACCACCAGTTCAAACAGCACAACTGTAAAGAGATTAAGGCCTGCGAGCAGGACAAGATTAACGATTAGCTTGCCAAAATATACCGTCATCGGCTCCGCGATCAATCGCAGCGTCATCACCGTCCCTCGTTCTTCCTCTGAAACGAACGCGCGCGATAAACCGGACATCGATGAAAAGAATATGACCACCCAAAGGATACCGGAAAGTATTTCCGGCGAAACGGATTCATTGCCGATCGCAAACAAGATCATGGAAACGGCGGTCACGACGAACATCACAAGTGCGTTGATCGCGTACCGTGTGCGCAACTCAGACCGCAGATCCTTGAGGAAGAGATTATACGCTCGGGCGATCACTTGGTGTCCAGATTTACGGTTTGTTCGCACCAAGCAACCTCTTGCGGCTCATTCGTTCCAAGAACGAGGATGCCGAATCGTTTCTGATCTTCCGCTATCGAGCGTGCGATCTCTCTTCCTTCTGCATCGAAATTTGCCGTGGGTTCATCAAGAAATAACACCGAAGGCGAGTGAAGAAGCGCGCATGCATATTTCAATCGCTGCTTCATCCCCGAAGAGTATGCCCGCACAGGATCGAAATTCTTCGTAGAAAGATGGACCCTATCCAACAACTCGGCAATGCGTTCATCAGGGAGTTCAACACCGCGAATCTTTCTCATAAGATCGAGATTTTCCCAACCGTTGAATTCATCGTAGAGTTGCAGGTATGGAGCTACGAACCCGATATGCCGGTAAAGATGATTCTCGTTGATCTCCTCTTCGCCAACGGAGTAGCGGATATTCCCTTCGGATTGAGCGAGCAAGCGCGCCAGAACTTTTAGGATTGTCGTCTTCCCTGCTCCGTTGGGCCCTGCGATGGATACTGAACTGCCGGTGGTCAGGTCAAGATTTATTCCTGAAAAAATCCGCTTCCGAATAAATGCTTTTCCGAGATTCTCGGCGCGCAGTTTAATATCGTTCATCGGATGACGGCAAATTTCCCGTTGTAGAGAATTCCTCCGGCATTGATCGAATAAATATAAATCCCCGCAGCAAGCCGATCGCCGTGAAAATTCTTGGCATCCCAACTCACAAATGATTGACCAAGATTAGAATTCACCGGCAGGCTGTTCTTATAAACAAGTTCCATGTTTTGCGTCATCACTTGGAGAGTCGCTGTTACTGCGGACGTTTGAGGAAACAAAAAGTTCAACGCACCGCTTTTCGATGAGAAAAACGGATCGGGGTACGCTATGGCATCGGTTACCGATTGCGGAACCGTAGAAACAACGCTCCAATTCTCAGGGTGCGCCACTTGGAGCGACACGTAGAGTCCATTCTGCAACCTTGTGTACCCTGATCCTCCGCTGCCATCGATTTGAAGCGTGTAACCCTCCGTCGATTCGGGCGATGGCGCGTTGATATCCAGATTAGTAACTCGCTCAAGGAAGTCAGTAGAATAATGCACCGGCTGGTAGGCGCAGCTAATCGCTTCTATGCTGTCGATAACAAACCCCGATGGTGATACATAATCCAAAACAGGCCGCAAAGCAATTTCCGGAAAGAGGTTCCCTTCGGAATAATATTTCACGGTGTCACTCCTTGAGCCGGTGTGGTAATTCCAGTCTCCCCACTCGATGAATGCCTGCGAAAAAGAGCTGCTCACTCCGCCAAGCGCATGATCCATCGCTTGCACGGTATGGTACGAAGGGATGTTCTGCCATACGTGGAGCATCAGATCGCGCGACCAGCGCTTGCGCAAATATTTTGCCCAGACAACGCGGCTGTATTCAATAAGACCGTTGCCCAAAACGAACGTCTGATCGGGCGTCTGAAATTCGCCGAGGGGATTTCCGAATGAATCGGAAAGATATTGCAAATAATCCGGCACTTCCGGATGGACCATCGTCTCCATCCAGACAGCGCAAATTTCATAAAAATAATTCTCGCCGTACCAGTAGCCGTAATTCCCGATTTGAATGGAGTGTTGGAATTCGTGGGCAGTGGTGACCTTCAATCCTGCGATTCCGCGGCTATAGAAAATCGGATCCTGGTAACTGCAATCGACCTGAATATGCGTCGCGAACTTCGGTGGATTGAATGAACCGATCTCGTCAGTATCACCCCACAGCGTTTGGCCGTAATCGGTAGCGTGAAAATTGATTACTTGAATGACATAATGACTCATCGCCCGTTGGAACGGCGGCGCCG
>DATGFY010000046.1:0-7463 GCA_035308785.1 Bacteroidota bacterium
GAGCTCGTCTTCACCAACGGCTCATACTCGTTCGATGCGCACTTTAGATTCGAGAAGATGGAAAGCATTCTCTCGAACTTCGAATATCAGGTTGTCTGGGAAACCGGCCTCCGCTACGCCGAGCGCAACAGCATCGATGAATCGAACGCGGCCATGGCGTACGGTTATTCTGCCGGCGAAGTCACCGAAGTTGATGCCTCCAAGTTCGATGAGAGCATTGCGCAATCTCCCTCGGGGCGATTCAAATGGATTGCCACGCGCACAAAATATTTCGCGCTGGCGATTATCTCGCAGGAAGGTGAAAGCCAGGGCGCCTATCTCGATGGCGTGCGGCTGCATAAACCCGATAACGGCGCCGAAGAATACTACTCAATTGGAATGAAAATGCCGTATTTGGGCAAGGACGTCGAGACCACCGCCTTCACCGTGTTCTTAGGCCCGCTCGATTTCAACCTCATTAAGGCGTACGGCGTCGATCTCGAAAAAATCATGAACCTCGGCGCCGCGTGGATCATCCGCCCCATCGCCCAGTATATCATGCTGCCGCTCTTCATGGCGGTGCATTTTGCCATTCCCAATTGGGGACTCGTCATCATCATTTTCTCCATCATCATCAAAGTTGCGCTCTATCCGCTCACGCGCACGAGCATGAAGTCGATGCAGAAGATGCAAAAGCTCCAGCCGTTGATGGAAGAGATCCGCGAGAAGTACAAAGACGAGCCGGAGAAGATGAACAAGCAGGTGATGAATCTCTATAAAGAGTACGGCGTTAATCCTGCCGGCGGCTGCCTGCCCATGATCCTGCAGCTCCCGATTCTGTATGCGCTCTGGGCTGTCTTCCGCACAACCATTCAGCTCCGCCACGCGCCCTTCTTCGGGTGGATCCACGATCTTTCAATCCCCGACGTGATCTACAAGCTGCCGTTCGCAATTCCGTTCGTCAACATTACCGAACTCAGCGGCCTGTCGCTCTTCATGGGCATCACCATGTTTGTCCAGCAAAAAATGACTGTCAAAGATCCGCGCCAAAAAATGATGGTCTGGATGATGCCGCTCATGATGACGCTCATCTTCAACAACTTCCCCGCCGGACTCAATCTGTACTATTTCGTCTTCAACATCCTGCAGATCGGTCAGCAGTGGTACATGAACAAATCCCACGAAGACGAGCCGCTCCGCAAAGTCGAAGAAAAGAAAAAATCCGGCTTCATGTCGAAGCTGACAAAGAATTTGCCGAAACCGCCGAAATAGAAAAGCGGTGAATCGTAGACCCGCCCCAGAAGCTGGTCGGGCAAGTGGAAAGGTTTAAGGGCGACTCGTTGAGTCGCCCTTTGTGTTTACACGTTGTCATTGCGAGCCCTCGCTTTAGCGGGGCGTGGCAATCTTGCGGTTGTCTAATCCTCTATCGGGAATCTAGAGCCTGTCCCGGTCCGTCTCTGCGGACTATCCGGCTTGCACGCCGTAGGTGTGGGTTCTTTTCTCTTTCTGTCCAATGTATCTGCAGCATAAATTTTTTATTTTTCTAAGCGCAACTCCCGTAAAAATAAATTCTTAGGCCAGAAAATTTATGCAAAATTGGGGGTGTTTTTGATCTGTTTTTAGGATTATTACGGTACAATTTGATGAAAAGTGAATTGTTGACTGCCAGGAAGATCGGTGTCTCAAATAATTGTGTTCATGTAGGGCGTCCGCCGCGGCGGATTCGTCGCCCACTTAAGCCATCGTCGTTGCGAACGTCCGAAGCAATCACACCCGGCAGGTCTAGTCCTTGCGAGGCGTTCCGTCAACGGAGTTGACGGAACAACGCGGCAATCCCCTCGACAGTGTGCACGATCCCCACCTCCAGAAAAAAGGAATCCCTTTTTTCGCGCAACGCAAGTCCCACAATATCAAAAACGTATCCGCGAAAATTCATGCAACTAAGGGGGTGTTTATGATCACTTTCGTACATTTTTTCGACACCTAACGACGATTTGTGATCACCTTCTAACACGATTGGATTCCCTCCTGGGTCTTACAACCATCGTCCCCTTATGTATATATAACACTCCTTAAGTCAGAAGTCAAGAAAAAAATTGGTGGGATTTAATTTTTATTTCGGATGTGTCATTCCCGCGTGCTACTAGCGGGAATCCAGGGTCGTTATCTTTTATCTGTCATCCCCGAACGCTTCTGTCGGGGATCCACGTTCTTTCGTCTCTCCTCTTTCTTCTATCTCCTTACCATCTGGAAAAGCTAAACCTCTCCCTCCGAATCCTCTCAATCGTCTCCAGATCCGGCTTAAAACCAATCATCGGCTCTCTTGGCATCGCAATCTCTAACTCCCGCAAAAACGGCGTCTCCTCCAACTTCATATTGTAGCACATCACCAGCAGCGCTTCAAGATTCACAACGTCTTGGATATTGTACGCAAGCAGTGTCTCCAGCGACTTCGCCTTCCGTGTGCGCTTATAATCATTCCACAACAGCACGGCAAAGAACCCGTCAATGTCTTCGAGGTCCTCCCTGTGCAGCCCGAGTTTCTTCTCGCACCCTTTCAGCCCGCCGGTGTAACCTAAATTCTTCAGCAGGTACCGCAAATCCAGGTGCGCCGCATCGAGCCGGATGTGAAAATACTTTTCAATAAACGGCACGTCGAAACATTTCCCGTTATACGTCACCAAAAACTTATACTTGCGGATATCGCGCGGAAAGTCGATTAAGTTATCTCCCTGCACATACGTGAACACATCCTTCCCATCATACACCGCGATCGTTGTAATGTGGTCGCCGTTGTACGCGCTCAATCCCGTCGTTTCAATATCGAGGTAGGCAATCGTGTCGCGAAACTCCGGAAAAAATCTCCAATGCAGCGGAGGCGGCAGCAGCTCTGCAAAATACCCCGGGTCGCCCGTTGCCAAATGTTCTTGCGATACCTCCAAATGATTCATCGCCTCGCGCGCCCGCGCAGAAACATTCTTGCCGTTGCGGTTCTCCAAAAACTGCTCCCACGAATGTATCCCTGCATCCCAAAGCTGCTGCTCGGAATCCAACGAGATCATCGGCAAATGACAGAAGGTGCGAGTTAACACGATTTTCGAATTTTCATTTTGGATTTTCGAATATTACCAAACACCGCCGTCATGCCGTCCGCAAGAGGCAGATCGTTTCGGCATCTGTCTTTTCATTGTAGCTAAGTTAATCATTCGGTAAAGATAAGGAGAGTTTTTTCAACATACAATCGGAATCCCGACTGCTAATAAGTGTGTCATTCCCGAATGCTTCTGTCGGGAATCCAGCGCCTTTTCTTTCAAACTTGGACAGCACCCAATTCCCACGTGGAGCGATCTTTACGAACGCTTTTTCCCCTCTCCCAACATGGGAGAGGGGATACCTCGGCTTTCGAAGAAAGACGAGGAGGGGAGAAGGTTGAGGCGAAAACGAATCTCGGTGGTATCTCACTCCCCTTTGTATTTCACCCCGTTCCCCAGAGTGTGTCATTCCCGCATAATACAATAATGCTCCTCTCTTCATAAGAGAGGGGATGGCTTGCCCGGCCGGATTTTGGGACGGGGGTGGGTTACTTAGCGCAACGCACGCGCGAAAATGAGCCGCTAGCAAACAAGTGGTCCCGTTGTAATTCCCCTGTAACTTTCATAGATTATAAATTACACCAAAGTCATTTCCTGTGTACCAAGACAACGATACCATCGCAGCAATCGCCACACCCATCGGCACCGGCGGAATTGCAGTCATCCGCATCAGCGGTGACGATGCAATCGCGATAGCGGATAAATGTTTCCGCGGAAAACATCCGCTCGCATCGGTAGAATCGCACACCGCCCACTTCGGCAGCTTTGTGAATTCCGGCAACGAGGAAATTGATCAAGTCGTTGCCACCATATTCAAAGGACCGCATTCATTCACCGGCGAAGACGTCGTCGAAATCGGTTGTCACGGCGGGATGTTCGTCACCAAAACAATTCTTGAATCGATACTCTCTGCAGGCGCCCGCGCAGCCACCCCCGGCGAATTCACCAAGCACGCGTTCCTGAATGGCAGGATGGACCTCGCTCAGGCCGAAGCCACCGCAGACCTTATTCATTCCAGCTCGAACCGCGCGGCTCGCTCGTCGATCTCTCAGCTTGCAGGAATGTTGTCTAATAAAATCAATGAGTTACGCGAATCGTTGCTCACTGCATGCAGTCTTCTGGAGCTCGAACTTGATTTTTCAGAAGAGGGGTTGGAATTTATAAATAAGTCTAATATTATCAATAATATAGAGTCGGTAATTGCTGATCTGAAAACACTTTTATCATCCTACTCTATAGGTAAGATTTATCGGGAAGGCATTAAGGTTGTCATCGCCGGCAAGCCCAACGTTGGCAAATCGAGTTTGATGAATGCTCTCCTAAATTCTGACCGCGCCATTGTCACCGATATCCCGGGAACAACCCGCGATGTGATCGAGGAAAACATAACCATCGATGGCATTCTTGTGCGGCTTGTCGATACCGCTGGCATAAGACAAAGCGATAACCTAGTTGAGACCGAGGGAATCCGTAGGACTAACGATCAAATAGCAGACGCCGATATTATCCTGTTTGTGCTGGATCCGTCTCAAGGATTTACACAGGAGGACGTCAAAATCCTTTCGTCTATGAGCCAGAATTTGAACGGACATTCCCCAACGCTGATAGTTGCTCAGAACAAATCCGACCTCCTAAATTGCAGGGTCAAAGACTTCCCGCCGGAGCTCGTTAATCTACCTATTCAAAAGATCTCAGCTAAGACTGGCATAGGACTGGATCAATTAAGATCATCGCTAAGTCAAAAGGCCGCACAAGAGCTCGAAAACGTATCAGACTCGAGTCTAATCCTGACCAATTCGCGCCACAAGCAGAGCATTGAGAAGACAATTTCAAGCTTGGAGATCTCACTAAATTCACTCAATAGCTCACTTAGCAACGACCTCATTTCGATCGATATTCGTGCGGGGTTAAATGCGTTGGGGGAAATAGTTGGTGTCATAACCTCTGAAGACGTGCTTAACAATATATTCTCAAAATTCTGCATTGGAAAGTGAGTTTTTGTTTGTTTCACGTGAAACACGCATAAATATATGTTATTATTGGTTATATGCAATTGATTGTATGTTTCTAATTTGCTTAGCTTGCCATATCTCAAAAATACCGTCACCCCGAACTTGTTTCGGGGTCTGTACTTAAATTTGCTAAATTGGATATGTTTGTTTCACGTGAAATGATCTTGGCCGCTCTATCATCGCTGGTTTGGACTGTTGATTGATAGTCTCTCCACCTCGCTTGCTCGCCGTCTATGTGGAGGGTTTCCGAGGAGAAGATACCTCGCCTTTGGCGAGGAGAGGAGGTAAAGTCCTTGGATGAAAAGAATGAATAAGCCCCAATGAACTGTACTATAAGAATCACGATTGCCTACAAATTCTGCAAATAAGTACGACGTTGTCGTCATCGGCGGCGGCCACGCCGGTATCGAAGCCGCGCTCGCATCCGCACGGATGGGCTGCGCAACACTGCTTCTTACCATGTCACGAGACAGCATCGGTCGCATGTCCTGCAATCCTGCTATCGGCGGCATCGCCAAAGGTCAACTCGTCCGCGAGATCGATGCGCTCGGCGGTGAGATGGGCAAGATCGCCGATGAGACAGGAATCCAATTCCGCGTACTCAATCGCTCCAAAGGCCCCGCCGTATGGTCTCCGCGCTGCCAGAACGACCGCGATTGGTACTCCAAAGCCGCCCAAGCCCGCTTCGATTCCCAACCCAACCTCACCGTCCTCGAAGATTCAATCATCGACATCATCGTTGAGTCGAACAAGTTTCCCCTCCTCATGGAGGAGGGGTCTCCCGCAAAGCGGGAGGGGGTGGTGGAAGTAAATCGGCAATCGGCAGTTGGCAATCGGCAATACATAGTAGGTTTAAAGACTCTCCACGGACAAGAAATCCGTTGTAGGGCGATAGTTCTCTGCGCCGGCACATTTCTCCGTGGCTTGCTTCACACCGGCATGACCAATCGCCCCGGCGGCCGATACGACGAAAAACCCGCAACCGGCATCACCGAAAACCTTCACAAATACGGATTCATCAGCGGCAGATTGAAAACGGGCACACCTCCGCGCGTTAAACTTAGCAGCATCGATTTCTCCAAATGTGAAGAGCAGGGGAGCGATGATCCGCCCATCCCTTTTTCGTTTCAAAATGAATCGATCACCAATCGGCTCATCCCCATGTACCTCACGCACACGAACCCGCGCACTCACAAAGCGATGGAGCGCGGCTTCGATCAATCGCCGATGTTTACCGGCAGAATCAAAGGCGTCGGTCCGCGCTACTGCCCGTCCATCGAAGACAAAATTGTCCGCTTCGCAGAAAAAGACCGCCACCAGATTTTCTTGGAGCCTGAAGGGTACAATACCGATATCGTTTATGTCAACGGCTTCTCTACTTCGCTTCCGGAAGATGTTCAGTTCGAAGGACTGCGCACGATCGAAGGATTAGAAAACGTCGAGATGCTCCGCCCGGGGTATGCAGTCGAGTACGATTTCTTTCCTCCGCACCAATTGAAACTCACGCTCGAGACGAAACTGATCGATGGATTATTTTTCGCGGGACAAATAAACGGAACCTCCGGTTACGAAGAAGCGGCGGGGCAGGGGCTTGTTGCCGGCATCAACGCCGCACTCAAAGTTCAGGAAAAAGATCCGTTCATCGTGAAACGTTCCGAGGCGTACATTGGCGTTCTCGTCGATGACCTCGTCAACAAAAGCACCGATGAACCGTACCGCATGTTTACCTCGCGCGCAGAATATCGTTTGCTCCTTCGCTCGGATAACGCAGATCGGCGTCTCATGAAGTACGGTCGCGAGCTCGGCCTGATAAATTCAGATGTCTATAAGTCATTGCAGGATAAAGAGTTGCTCATCGCGGAAGGATTGCGATTTCTTAACGAAAAAGGCCTCGGCCCGAAAGATCTCAACGTTCATCTCTCGAGCGTGAATTCTTCTCCGATCAATCAAGGCGAAAAACTTGCAGGGATTGTCCGCCGGCCCGAGGTAACATTAAACGATATTCTGGCGCTCAATTCTTTGCAAGAGGAACCGTTCGTTCGCCGTCTCGCATCCGTCAAGCCACACCTGCGCAACGCAATCGTCGAACAAATCGAAATCGAATTGAAATACGATGGCTACATCGCGCGGCAGGAAATAGAACTCGAGCGATTCGAAAAATATGAATCGATGAAGATCCCCGACAACTTCGATTATTCCCGTATCCAATCGGTCTCTACCGAAGGCCGCGAAAAACTCAAACGCATTCGACCCGCATCCATTGGCCAGGCCTCCCGCATCAGCGGCGTCAGCGCATCGGATGTTTCCGTCTTAATGGTGCATTTGAGAAGTTAAACTAAAATCTGGAGTTGCCGTCATTGCGAGCGAAGCGAAGCAATCT
>DATGFY010000047.1:0-2858 GCA_035308785.1 Bacteroidota bacterium
CTGCTATAGTGGGTGCACCGAACGCGGGTAAATCTACGTTAATGAACAGCCTGCTTGGGCAAAAACTCTCGATTGTTTCCAGCAAACCCCAGACCACCCGCCACCGCATCATTGGCATTCTTTCTGATAAGAATTTCCAAATCGTTTTTCTCGATACTCCCGGATTGTTAGAACCGAAGTATGCATTGCACAGTGCAATGATGGGCGCTGCAGATCGCGCTATTCGAGACGCCGATGTCGTTCTTTTTATCGCAGATGGATCCGACACAGACGAAAAGGAATTGGCACCCGCGTTCGAACGCCTTCGTAATCTTTCCAAGCCCGTCATTCTCGCTCTGAACAAAATCGATCTCATGAATGCCGCTTCTGTGAAATCGAGAACAGAGACCCTTTCGGCAAAGTACGCATTTCGAAGCGTGACTTCGATTTCCGCCTTGAAGGGTGAGAACACGCCGTCATTAATTCACGCGATAGCAACCGATCTCCCCGAGCACCCGCCATACTACCCTCCCGATGCGTTGACCGAACATCCCGAAAAGTTCTTCGTCTCGGAAATTATCCGCGAAAAGGTATTCGAACAATACCGGCAAGAGATTCCATATTCCACGTCGGTGGATATTCTCGAATTCACTGAAGAAAAAGGCAAGAAAGATATTATCCGCGCGGAAATTTACGTTGAACGCGATTCCCAGAAGGGAATCATGATCGGCAAGAAGGGCCTGGCGCTCAAGGCACTCGGGGAGAATGCCCGGAAGGACATCGAGACTTTTCTCGGACGACGAGTCTATCTGGAATTATATGTGAAAGTACGGGATCAATGGCGGAACAAAGACGAATGGCTAAAGCGGTTGGGTTATGAGTGAAATAAGACCTTTCAAGGCGCGACTCTATGATTTGGACAAAGTCCGATTGGGAGACGTCGTCGCGCCACCTTACGATGTGATTTCGCCGCAACTACAGGGCGAGCTTTATGGTAAGAGCGAGAATAATATTGTTCGACTGATACTGAATCGTGACTCTGATCCCTACGCCTCAGCGGCACAAACCTTAAAGCGTTGGAACGCTGATGGAATTCTGCGAAAGGATGATGTTCCGGCTTTTTATATTGTTTCTCAGCGCTTTCGCCTGCCCGATGGAACCAACCGCGAACGAATCGGGTTTATTGCCGCGTGCCGGATTGAAGAATTCGGGGCAGGTTCGATTTTTCCTCACGAAAAGACACATTCAGGTCCGAAAGAAGACCGGTTCCGGCTGTTTGTCTCGATTGAAATGATGAACAGCCAGATTCTTGCAATCTATTCGGACGCGGAGCAAACGCTTCAACCGATTTTAGATAACGCGATGAGCCGAGAGCCAATCGGAGCGGCGATGTTTGACGGGGTAGAGAACAAACTGTGGCGCCTCTCGGATTCAAAAAGTATTGGACAAGTGCAGGCACATCTTTCGCGCAAAAAAATCTTTATCGCTGACGGCCACCATCGTTACGAGACCGCGCTTGCGTACCGAAATCACTTGCGTAAGGAATCCGGTCGATCCGGCGGCAATGAACCGTACGAATTCGTCCCCATCTATTTTACGAATATGAATGCCGAAGGCCTTACGGTGTTGCCCACGCATCGGCTGCTTCATTCCGTAGCAGGATTCGATGCGAAGGCGACATTGGAGAAACTTAGGAAACAATTTGTTGTTGAGCCCGTTTCCGATCAAGCGGGACTTGCTGAGGCAATGAAACGAGAACATCGATGTTTCGGTTTGGCGATTGGGAATCCTGTGACGCTGTATCTGGTGAAACCCGGAGCTGGGATCCAATCAACGCTAGAGCGGGAATCTGTTGTCGGGAAATTGGATGTGAGCATCCTTCACACCCGCATACTACGAGATACCCTGGGAATCACCGAGGAGCAGCAGGATAAGAAACTAAACGTTGATTATGAGAAGGAGGAGGGAGCCGCGATAGAAGCGGTTCGTACCGGAAAAGCACAGGCGGCTTTTCTCATGAACCCCACACCCGTGGAAGATGTTCGCGAAGTTGCCGAGGCGGGATTTGTCATGCCGCAAAAATCAACATATTTTTATCCGAAATTGCTTTCGGGCCTTGTGAATTACTCATTTACCGAAGAATAGTTGTCGATGCGTTCCGAGCGGGCAAAAATTATAATTGGATTCTTCATTATCACGTTGATCTGGAGTTCAACGTGGTTTGCGATCAAAATTGGCGATCAATATATCCCTCCATTTTTTGGGGTGGCATTTCGGTTTACGTTTGCCCTTATTCTTCTGAGCATCGTCATGCTCGTCCGGGGGGAGAAATTATCAATTGATCGTTCAAACGCAAGGCTATTCGCTATTTTAGGAATTTTTTCGTTCTGCATTCCGTTCTTTTTGTTGTATTGGGCTGAGGAGACAATCCCTTCGGGCCTTGCATCGATCCTATTTGCAGTGTATCCATTTGTTGTAGCGGTGGTATCACACATGATGCTTCCCGAAGAGCCGATGACATCCCAAAAGATCGCAGGGATATGCTCGGCATTTGCGGGGATCGTCATCATCTTTTGGTCGGATGTACACTCAGGCAGAGCGACAATTGAGGGGATGGTCGCCGTATTATTGTGTACGATGCTTCAGGGGATGGTTCTCGTGTTGGTAAAGAAACAGGCGAAGCACATTCCACCGGTGAGTTTGAACGTCGGCGGTATGATCTTCGGTGTACCCTTGATGTTTGCACTCGCGTTTGTGTTTGAGAAACCCTCGGATATTCATTTCACGATGAGCGCTATTCTCGCGGTGTGTTTCCTTGGAATGTTTGGGACGGTGATTGCATTCGTCATTTATTACTGGCTGCTCAAGAGAATTGAAGC
>DATGFY010000048.1:0-6569 GCA_035308785.1 Bacteroidota bacterium
AGGCGGTCGGCGCGCTTACTGCAACTAAGAACGGTGTCATCTCCGCGCTGCCAACAGCGATTCAAACAAACACATTTTTATCAAGGCATTCTTACAGTCGATGAAATACCCCGTTGCAATCATATTGACCTTCTGCTTGGCAGCAACGAACCTTCTGGCACAGCCGTCGGGTTCCCTTGTCAATTTCGCTCATCTACGGCATCTGACCGAGAAGATTATGTTACAGGGCGATTCCGTGAGCATCGTCCACATTTATGCAGATGCGCCGAATTACAATTGGACGGATGCCGGGGATGAAGGCATCGCGTGCGTGGATGACGCGGCGCGCGCCGCAGTAGTGTATCTCCGCGATTACGAACTGAATGGCAATGAGCAGAGCCGTGAGCAGGCTAAATCCCTCCTTCGCTTTGTCATGAAAATGGAGACCGATGATGGCGCATTTTACAATTTCTTGAACAAGGACCATTCGATAAATAAGAATGGCCGGACGAGTTTTAAGTCGTTCGGGTGGTGGGCAGTGCGGGGGGTGTGGTGCATGTCGCTTGGCAGCCGGGTGTTGCGAACGTCGGATTCTACGTTCGCGATGGCGCTCCAACAAGGAGTGGAAAGGACGTTTCCCCACATCGATTCATTGCTGCTCAACGATAAGAAGGTTCGTACGATTAAGGGATACCGCATTCCACAATGGTTGTTATATGAATCCGGCGCGGATGCGACGTCCGAACTCTTGCTCGGTCTCGTCGAGTATTGCAAGGTGAGTCCTGACTTGCATGTCAAGCACCTGATTGAGTCTCTTGCCGAAGGTTTGATGTTAATGCAAGATGGAGATATCACAACATATCCGTATGGCGTTCACCGATCCTGGGAAACGATGTGGCACATGTGGGGCAACGATCAAACGCAAGCGCTCGCTTCCGCCGGACTTCTTCTCAGGGATACGAACATGGTCAATTCGGCGAAACGCGAGGCGCAAGGATTTTACAGCCGGTTATTAATTGATGGATTTATGAAAGAAATGGACGTTTCCGACAGCAGCAAGGTAACCCAGTTTGATCAAATTGCATACGGCGTTCGATCGATGTCCGTTGGGTTGCTACGGTTATATGACGCGACGCATGACCGCTCCTACAGCATTATGGCAGGTTTGACCGCATCATGGCTCCTAGGCGATAACGTTGCGCACCAGGTAATGTACGATTCAACGTCCGGCAGATGTTTCGATGGGATACGCGATTCATCGAGCGTCAACCAGAACTCGGGCGCCGAATCAACCATCGAGGCGCTCTATACGCTTGTGGAGTTGCAGAAATATCCTGACGTCGTGAAATACATCCATTTTCGAAAGCTGAATATTTCTTCCAATGCTCCCACTTCTTTTGCCCGTTATGTTAACCTTGCAGGGGGGGAAGAATCGATTGGAATTGAGCTGAAAGGTCCACGATTTCGGGTATTTCTCATACATCCGATGATCGTTCATTGACACCAGACTACACACGAGAGATGGTATAAGATTTGAGAATATTGTTGTGAAAAAAATTCTTAGATATATTCTGCTGGTTATAACGCTAACTTCGGTTGGCCTGGCGCAACAGCTATCGATCCCCCGCATCGACCAAATGCCGAATATGCCATCGCCGTATGCAATGCGGAATTGGAAGCAGGTGGCGTTGGGGTATGATTCGCTGGTCTTCAATTTCGGACTCACGGGAGAATTTCTGCCAACGGTTTGGCTGAATACAAATCCAATCAATTATCCCGGACAAAATAGCTTCGGACTCAGTACGGTGGTCGGGACAACGGTTCCTACTTCGGCGGAAGCGATTAATTGCATTCCTGCAGTTGTCAGCGCTACGCTCGTCGGTGTGAACAAGGCCAATCAAAATGGCTACAATTGGCCGCTGATGTGCGAGGAGTGGTTCAATAAGCGTCCCGAACAAAACGTGTATAAGAACCATCCGGAAGACGATACGGGCGACGACTGGTGGTATGAAACGATGCCAAATGTGTTCTTTTATGAGTTGAATTCCCAATATCCCGGTATGGGAGATTTTAATAACCAAGACACGGTGATCGCAAACCGTTGGTTGCAGGCGGTGCAGGCGATGGGAGCAAGCGGAACCCCTTGGCAGGTGCCGTACATGGATCACCGCGGATGGTATTTGCAAAACATGACCCCATACGATCAGAGCGTTCATGAACCCGAAGCGGCCGGGGCAATTGCGGATATTCTTTATGACACCTATGTCCTCACAGGAAATCCCAAATACCGCATCGGCGCAGAGTGGTCGATGGAGTTCTTGAACAATCTGACTTCGAATCCCTCGTACGAACTTCAGCTTTCGTATGGAACATATCTTGCGGCGCGGATGAATGCGGAAATTGGAACAACATACGATGTTGAAAAGATGGTGAATTGGTGCTTCGATGTGGGCCCTCTGCGCTCATGGGGCGCAATGACAGGTACATGGGGAGCATACGATTGCGATGGATTAATCGGTGAGGTAAACGGCTCAAATAATTACGCCTTTTCGATGAACACGTTCGAACAGATCGGCGAATTAGTTCCGCTGGTACGATATGACAGCCGCTTTGCGCGTGAGATCGGGAAGTGGGTGCTCAATGCGGCGAACGCAGCCCGATTATTTTATCCGGCATCGCTACCCTCGACGAATCAGGATAGCAGCTACCGGTGGTCGCATCAATACGATCCGAATTCGTACATTGCACACGAAGCGCTGCGCCAATCGAACGGCAGTGCGAGTCCCTATGCGACCGGAGACGCGATCAGCGGAGGGTGGGGATTGACGACCCTGACGCTCTACAGTTCGTCTCACGTCGGCATCCTCGGTGGAATTATCGATACGACCAATGTCCCGATGATCCTCCGGCTCGACGTTCTTAAGACGGATTATTATCACGCGACAGCGTATCCATCATATTTGTATTACAATCCATACGCCGCTTCGCAATCAATTTCGTTCGATGCGGGTTCCGGCTCGCATGATATTTACGATGCTGCCTCGCATCAGTTCATCCAACACACTGTGTCGGGTACTGTTTCGCTTCCGATCCCGGCAAATTCGGCATTACTTGTGGTCCTCACTCCCTCCGGCGGTACCGTCACTTATGACTTGGATAAGACATTAGTGAATGGGGTGGCGGTGGATTTTCATTCAGGACGAACCATTGCAAACTATCCTCCGAGAATAAAGAGCTTGATGGCAACATCTGTCGTAACGCTCCGGAGTGATACGGTTGCGGTCTATTGCACTGCGACCGATCTCAATAACGATTCGCTTACATATAGTTGGCGAAGCTCGCATGGGACGATTGTTGGTGCAGGGTCAAGCATCCGTTGGGTTGCGCCGTCAACTGCGGAATTGGATTCGGTCACCTGTGTCGTAAGCGATGGGCACGGCGGTTTTGACAGCGCACACGTCGCAATCAACGTTCTCGCCTCCATAAATCTTTTGCCGGTTATCAATAAACTGACAGCTCTTCCTCGCAAATTGAATCTCGGTGCGACGACAACCGTCGCCTGCTCCGTGTCCGATTCCGACGGAGATAACCTCACCGTCCATTGGTCATCTCTCGTCGGCACGATCAACGCAACCGATACAGTTGCATCATGGACCTTGCCCGATAGTTCCGGTAACTATTATATTACCTGCACTATATCCGATGGCCACGGCGGTGTTGCCGTTGATAGCATCGGAGTTGAGGTGCGGGATTTGTCCCAACACCAGAGCGGAGCGCTCATGGCGTATTATCCGTTCAACGGCAGCGCGGCCGATGCGAGCGGGAACGGAAACAACGGCACGGTATATGGCGCACAACCGACTCTGGATCGATTCGGCCATCTCAATTATGCCTATGCATTCGATGGCGCGACAAATTACATCGATGTTCCCAATTCAACGAATCTGAATTTTCAGCAATATATCAGTGTAAATTTTTGGATGTATATAAGCCAGTTTTATTCGCGCGAACAGTATCCGGTTTCTCACGGGAGCTGGCAGAATCGGTGGAAGGTCTCGATCTCGAATAATCATATTCGCTGGACAGTAAAGACGATCACGGGAGTAAAGGATCTCGATTCGGAGACATTGCCCCAACTTTATACGTGGTACAATGTTACAGCCATTTACAATGGCAGCGATATGGAGCTGTGGCTAAACGGAGATCTCGATGCTTTTACGACAATGTCGGGCTCAATTCTTACGACCTCGGATGATCTGCTCATCGGTCAGGATTTGCCCGGTGATCAGAATTACAATTTTCACGGCAGTCTTGATGAACTTCGAATCTACAATTACGGTTTATCTCCCGAGGCGGTGGACACTTTGGCGGGGTTGACGGGCGCGAAGAATGCAAAAAATCTGACGGTACCAACCAGATATTTCCTGAGGCAAAATTATCCCAATCCATTTAATCCATCTACCACGATCGAATACGGCCTCCCGGAGCGAGCCGACGTTTCATTGCGAATCTACGACGTCCTCGGCCGGCAGGTTGCAACACTGTTTGCCGGAACTCAAAGTGCCGGCTATAAATCTATCGTTTGGAATTCGAATTCATTCCCGAGCGGCGTCTATTTCTATCAGTTGAAAACGCCAACTTCTTTACAGATGAAAAAATTAGTTTTGTTGAAGTGACCAAATATGAAAACCATTGATCTGAACGGCGGCTGGCAGTTCAAAGCAGTCGATAAGTACAAGCGGCTGCCGACGCTGTACCGGGCTGCATCGCGATGGATGAATGCCGAAGTTCCGGGTACGGTTCACACCGATCTCATGTCGAATAAGGTTATCGCCGATCCGTTTTACCGGACAAATGAGCTCGATGTGCAATGGATCGATTCGGTTCAATGGCTTTACCGAAGAGAGTTTGCCGTTCCGGAAGAGTTGCTGAACTCAGATGACGTGCTCTTGAATGCAGAAGGATTAGATACGTATGCGCAGATCACCATCAACGGAAAACCGGTTGCTGAAACGTGCAATATGTTCATCGGCCATTCGTTTTCTGTGAAACGCCTGCTCTGCCCGGGCAAGAATTCCATAGAGATTTTGTTCGATTCGCCCGAAGTTCGATCACGCGCCCTCGAAAAGAAACATGGCCCATTGAGAGTTTCCGCGGAACCGCAACGAGCATATGTGAGGAAGGCGCAGTATTCATTCGGTTGGGATTGGGGACCGAAACTAACGACATCAGGCATCTGGCGTAATATATCTCTTGAAGCTGTCCGTAGCGGCCGGTTGGAACATCCGTTTGTACGCGTTGTATCGGTAAGCAAGTCGAAGGCGGTTGTTGAACTCTCCATCGATGTACAAAAGACAGGCCGCAAGCCGCTAACGCTGCATTCCACGGTTTTTGGAGAGCGATTTACAATGGAGCGCGAGAGCCGGGAGGATTCACCGCGTGTTACGTTCAAGGTTACCATTCCCAAACCTCAACTGTGGTGGCCGAACGGATACGGTTCTCAGCCGATGTACCGGGCGATCTTTACGCTTTTTTCCGGAACACGGGCTTTGGATCAAGTAGAAGTTCCTTTTGCGATTCGGACGGTTAAACTGCTTCAAGAAAAAGATGCCGAGGGGAAATCGTTTATCCTCGAAATCAACAACACGAAGATCTATTGCAAAGGCGCTGATTGGATTCCATCGGATAATTTTCTTCCCCGTATTCCCGATTCAACGTACGGCAGGCTGCTTACGATGGCGAAGGATGCTCACATGAATATGATCCGCGTGTGGGGCGGTGGAATCTACGAGCAGGACATTTTTTACGATACATGCGATCAACTTGGTCTCCTGGTTTGGCAGGACTTCATGTATGCGTGCGGAGAGTACCCTGAACAACGATGGTTCTTAAATCAAGCAAAGGAGGAGGCGGTTGCGGTCGTCCAACGGCTGCGAAACCATCCTTCAATCGCTGTTTGGTGCGGTAATAACGAATCAGAGTGGATGTTTTGCACTGAGAACCCCGACAAGACCGCTGATGATATGACAGGGGCGCCGATCTTTTCGAAAATTCTTCCGGAGGTTTGCGGCGACCACGATGGAACAAGGCCGTATTGGCGCAGCTCGCCGTTCGGCTCCGGATTTCCGAATGCGGAATCGAACGGGAATCACCATCAATGGATGGTCTGGAGTTATTGGAAAGATTTCACAGAATATGCCAACGATTCCGCGCGGTTTGTAACTGAATTCGGATTTCAGGCGGTTGCGAATACCAAAACCATGCGCGAGGCGATGCTCCCGGTAGATTGCCACCCGCTTTCGCCTGTGATGGAGCATCATAATAAACAGATCGAAGGGCCGCAGCGCCTCATCCGATTTATGGCCGCGCACCATGGATTCAGCGAACAGTTCGACGAGTTCATTTACCGGTCCCAATTAGTTCAAGCGGAAGCGCTCAAGTTTGCCGTTGAACATTGGCGCCGACGGAAATTTGCAACGGCAGGATCGCTGTTTTGGCAATTGAACGACTGCTGGCCGGTGAGCAGCTGGGCAGTCATTGACAGCGGCTTGCGGCCGAAGGCGGCATATTATTTTTCCAAAAAATTCTTT
>DATGFY010000049.1:0-1947 GCA_035308785.1 Bacteroidota bacterium
AGACGTACGAAACGAACGTGCCGGGATTATACGTTGCGGGAGGAATTGTGGGCGGGCGGTTCAACAACAAGGTGTTCATCGAAAACGGGAGGTTGCACGGCCCGGCAATAGTCAAGCATCTGCTTTCGAAGGGGAAACGGTAAGACAAAGCTCTGAAGCCATCGACACCGAGATTGCTTCGTCACTTCGTTCCTCGCAATGACTAATCGTGGTGGTCTACTTGCTGTTTGCCGCGGCGAGGAGGTCTGAATCGGACTTGTACTTGTCGAAGTCGAGCTGAATGGCAAGGTATGAAGCGTCGTACTCGGGGTCCATCGATTTCGCCTTTGCAAACCATTCTATGAGATCCGATTTCTTATCGAGTATCGAGTAGATCAATGCTGCCCCGATTGCATTATCGGATGAAGGATCTTTTTTCCACGCAAGCCCGCCATAGTACACCGCTGAATCCGCCTGACCTAATCGAGCGTTAAAAATTCCGCAATAGAGGAAATGAAGCGAAACATTAGGATTCACTGCAGCGCGCCCTGCCGAGAGCGTCAGCGCTGACTTCCAAACGGCGACCGCACTGCTATGGTCTCCATTCCGATTCTTGGCAGTTCCATACAAATCAAGCAGCGCGTAATTTGTCGAATCGTGCTGCAGGCCGGTCTTGAGAATCGTTTCCGCTTCATCGATGCGATTTTTTTCGATGAGGAGCATCGCGTAGAGGCGCGCAACATCGGGATTGGCAGGGTTGCGGCGTTCCGCTTCCTTGAAGGCAACCTCGGCGCTATCCGGCATACCGGTAAGCATATATAAGTAGCCCAAGCTCTGGAGCGGCCCCTCCTGGGTCGTGTTTTGCATCGACGCGCGCTGGAACGAGCTGATGGCATCGGGATAGTTCTTCATCATCGCGTAGCCGTTCCCGAGATTGAGAAGCGTTCCGTAGTTTGTCGGTTCGAGCTCGTTGGCGATGGTGTATTCGGCAATGGCTTTCTGCGGATCGTTCATCGAAAAGAGGTACTCATCGCCCAGGGCGAGGTGGGCCCGCATTAAGTTCGGCTCTTTCTTGATGGCAGTTTGAAGATACGTTATTCCTTTTTGATGATCGCCTTTGCTGAGATATAATCTGCCGAGAACCCAGTAGAGTTCGGCGTTTGTAGAATCGAGACGATACGCCCGGTGGATGGCGCTATCGGCTCCCTGCAGCCACTTGTCGCTGGGATCGTAGCCGCGTTCCTGATTTAGCAGCTCAACGCTGGCTAATTTTATATATCCGCGGGCAAAGGATGTATCACGGGAAACTGCCTGTCGGAAAAACGTAATCGCAAGCTGGTTGCTTTCCTTTTTCTCTTTGCGCTCTTCGGCAAGTCCTTGCCAATACAGATCATAGACTTCCTGCGATGTTCGCTTTGTATCGGAGGCGACGGCAATGTCTTCCTGAAATTTCAACGCGATGTTGCGGAAGATTTCGTGCTCGATAGAAGGGATTTCATTCCGAGATTTTGTGAACGATGGACTCAGCAAATCGACATCCTCTGCAGGCTCGGCCAAACGGACGTGAACGGTAATATCTCCCGTCGCGCCAAGCTCGACGCTTCCACGCAGCAAAAAGCGCACATTGAGTTTTTTCGCGATCTCTTTTTCGGAGAGACTGGTATTTCTCAATGATTGGGTGCTGCCTTCGGAGAGAACCTTCACCCCCGCAAGCTGGGAAACACTTGAAAGCACGTCCTCGGTGACACCGTCCGCTATGTAACTGTTTGCCTGATCGCCGATATACGTGAACGGCAGCACCGCGAGAGAGTTCGCGGGAGGTTTTGGACCGAGGATGAAATACCATCCTGCAACTAGTACAACGACGACGCCAGCCGCGATGCCCATCATGCGCTTTGTTTGTTTCCGCTTAAGAATGGTCTTCGCAACATAGATATTCGTTGCGATCTTGCCGCGCGCTTTATCGGT
>DATGFY010000050.1:0-2971 GCA_035308785.1 Bacteroidota bacterium
GAGGAGGATGGAAAGCTCCAGCACAAGATTGGTCGAGGCGAGTTCAAACGCCATTGCGGCGGAGAAATTTGCTCCTTTGCGGAAGATCGAGCGGGTGAGCGCGACTGCCGCATACGAGCATGACGATGATGCCGCGCCGAGTCCCGCTGCGATCAGCAAGCTCTTCGGCGAATCATCGGGGAGAAGGCGGCTCATTTGTTTCTTCGATACGACTGCCTGCACAATCGCAGAAAGTAAAAACCCCAGCGCCAGTGGCCACAGGATTTCCCAGAGCATCGAAACGGACATGGTGAGTGCGTTAAGTATGGCGTTCATGATATAATATACCGAAAACAAGGAAAAGGGAAAATGGGAGATGGAACCCCGCCACACAAACGGCGGGGGGAAATGGAAAGACTATCCCCTGTGTGTCATTCCCGCGAACGCGGGAATCCAGAGTTCGCTTAGTCATCGAGCAATACGAAAGGAACTCACCCCTGTCCGCCCATGGCGGACTTTCCCCTCTCTTATGAAGAGAGGGGGAGCAAGATCATCAATTGTGTCATTCCCGAATGTTTTTGTCAGGAATCCACGTTCTTTTCTTTCAAGTTAGCCCACTGTCGTATATCCGCGATGGGATTAAGGGGAGGGTCTTCAAGAGAGCGAAGAAAAAAGTCGGTTCAAGAACCTATCTTGACTTTTCTCGCTGTATTCGGTACATTAATGCACAGTTCAGTTTTATTCACAAACCAAAACTTTTTTCCATGGGAAAATTCTACGGATTTCGTATTCTTCTTCAGATCGTTGCGTGCGCGGCAGTCATCGGCTTTGCTTCGATGACGACCGGATGCGGCGGATCGAATGATGCAGAGCGCGAACGGGTTGCCGATTCTACCCGTACGGCAACGCAGATGATGATGAAGCAGATGGACGACCTTAGGGGGGATAATGCATCGCTGAAGACCCAACTGAACCAATCCCAATCCGAGAACCGGACGCTGAAAGCGCATTCTGCCGAACTTGAGACGCAGCTCGCCGATTTGCGTTCGAAGATGATGAAGCCCGTCGATACGGTTGCCAATGTGCCCGAAGAAAAGCCGATGACCGTAACATCTTCCAAGGGGAAGGAAACTTATGACGAGGCGCTCGGTTTGTTCAAGAAGAAAAAATACGGCGATGCGCTGGCGAAATTCCAGGCAGTCGCAACCGATGCCAACGCGAAAGGCCTCGCCGATCACAGCGACTACTGGTCGGGCGAGTGTCTATATGCGTTGAAGGAATTCGATGATGCGATCGATGCGTTTACGAAAGTATTGGCGTTCGGGCAGTCATCGAAGAAAGACGATGCGCAGATGATGATCGGGAATTCTTACATGGCGATGGGAAACAAAGCGAAGGCAAAAGAAGCCTACACCACGCTGGTTACGAAGTTCCCCGCAAGCCCCTACGTGAAAGCCGCGAAGAAAAAGTTGGCGAAGCTGTAAGAATTTTTTCTACGGTCACCCTGTCCGCCGCAGGCGGATTGTTTCAGGGTCTGGATGCGTTTAGATGCCGAAACAATCCGCCTGTGGCGGACGGCATGACAGATTGTTATAGGACTCTTGGGCCGGTGATGAACCGGCCTTTTTTATTTTACGTCAATCTCGCTCACATGCTCTGCGTGGGAGTGTGGTTTTCCGACGCTCTGCGTCGGAGGGACGCGGAGCGTCCCACAGCGCATTCCCACGCGGAGCGTGGGAACGAGTTAAAGGCGAAACGGGGTGAATTACTTCCCGGCGAATACGATTCTAACCTTCCGTGAGCTGCCTGGCCGCAGTTAGCTCCCCATCTTAGGATTCTTCGGCACAAAGGTTACCGATTGCTCGGCAAGTTCGTGCGTCCCGAGTCGCATGCCTTTTAGGGTGATGGTAAGCTGCTCGCCGGCGATCTTGTTCCACTCATCGTCGATAACCTTGATATCCTTGCCTTGTACGCTGATGGAATCCGTCTTTCCCGGCCTAACGGAGAGAGTGGGCAGGGGGAGGAACCGTCCGTTGTATTCGTAGGAGACATTGCTGGAAGAGACGCGGATCGCGCCCGGATCGAGTTGGAGCGTATCCTTTGTGCGATTGTGGAAAAGGATGGTGATCTCGGTGTTGATGCCGTCCTGCATCGAATACTGTGCACGGAATACATAGCGTACGTTATACGCGGGATCGGCGGAGTGGAATACTTCGCAGTTGCAGGCGTTCGTGGATGCACGGTACGAATAATATGTAGGCGTGCACGCAAGCGGGAGGAGGGCTATAATAAGCATCCATCTTGACTGAGCTGGGAGATGCTTCGCTTTGCTCAGCATGACAATTGGAGGTTATCGAAGGTTTCCGGCGGCATGTTCTACAATCTTCAACACCGATCCGTCCTTAAGCATTCCCAATGCTGTCTGAATATCGTCGTACAGAACGCGGTCGCGATCGAGATGAGGGATGTGTTTGCGGATGAACCGGTATGCCGCCTCGACGCCTTTGCCCGCCTTCATGATTGTGCGTTTCTTTGGATGGACATGAGCGAAATCGATGCCCTGCGCCGCAGTCATCAGTTCGATCGCGATGACCGTTTGGACGTTGTGGAGAATCTGCCATGCCTTGAGCGCGCCGATGGAACCCATGCTATTGTGGTCTTCCTGGTTCGCCGAGGTCGGGATCGAATCGACGCTGGCCGGGTGAGCGAGAACCTTGTTTTCCGATACGAGCGAGGCAGCGGTGTATTGCGCAATCATCATGCCGGAATTCAATCCCCCGTTGGTCGTGAGGAAGCGCGGCAATCCGCTGAGAGCGCCGTTCACCATGCGTTCAATTCTGCGTTCGGAAATATTGGCAAGCTCTGCTAGCGCAATGCCGATGAAATCGAGAGCCAGCGCAACCGGTTGGCCGTGGAAATTGCCGCCTTCGAGGTGCGCCTTCGCTGCAGCGAAAATGAGCGGGTTATCGGTAGCGGAATTGATTTCGGTAGA
>DATGFY010000051.1:0-5066 GCA_035308785.1 Bacteroidota bacterium
CACCTCTACGCAAATCAGGCATTGGCGATGAACTCATACCGCGAAACGATACGCGGAGCTGCGCTCCGTTCACTGGCAGAAGTGGGCGATGATTCGGCATTCAACACCATTAAATCGTATCTGCCGTACGGCAAGCCGCGCGATCTGCGGGTAAGCTCGCTGCGCCTCCTCAGCCGCAATTGGAAAGAAAAGGATGAAGTGGTGGATCTGACCATCGGCCTAATCAACGATCCGATGATGGCAATGCGCCGCGCCGCGGTAGATGTGCTTGGCACGCTCCACAACAAGAAAGCGATCGAACCCTTGCAGCAACTCGCAGCAAAAGAAACCGATGAGCGGCTGGGAAAACAGATTAAAGACGTCATTGAACGGTTGCAAAAAGACGAGAAGACGACAAAATGAGAATAATATTATTTGGACCTCCCGGAGTGGGCAAAGGAACGCAAGCCGATCTCCTCTCAGCGAAACTCGGTATTCCGCATATCTCTACCGGAGATTTGCTCAGGACTGCGGTTACTGAAAGGACGGAGCTTGGCATCAAGGCGCAAATACAAATGGATGCCGGCAAACTCGTTCCCGATGACGTGATGATCGGGATCGTGAAATACGTCTTAGGGTCAAAGAAATGCGCTGCGGGATTTATTCTCGATGGCTTTCCGCGAACGGTGCCGCAAGCGGAGGCGCTCACCGGCGTGCTGAACGATTTGGGCAGTGCGCTGGACCGCGTCGTGAGCATCGAAGCATCTGAGGAAGAAATTATCCGCCGTCTGGCAAGCCGGCTCTCGTGCGGGAATTGCAAGCGCATATATAATTCGCTCGACGATTCGCTGGCCGAAACAAAAATCTGCCCCAACTGCGGAGGAACGCTTTTCCAGCGCGACGATGACAAGCCCGAGACTATTCGCAAGCGGCTCAGCGTCTATACCCAATCGACCTTTCCGGTGAAAGAGTTTTATCGTAAAACAGGAATTTTACGTACGGTCAATGGCACGCAATCGGTGGAAAAGGTAACGGCCGATATTATGGAACAGTTGCATTGACATTTTCGTGGACTGCGCCGCGGCGCCTGCCCATCCTTATCGGGCATCGCGGAGCATCGAGCGTGGCGCCGGAAAATACTCTTGCCGCCTTTCGGCGGGCGATCACGGATGGCGCTGACGCAATCGAACTTGACGTCCGGCTCACGAGCGATGGAGAAGTCGTGGTAATTCATGATTCACGGCTCGAACGAACGACGAACGGCAGGGGGTGGGTTGAACGGACGACCCTCGCCGATCTGCAGCGTCTATCCGCAGGCGCCTGGTTTCATCGGAAGTTTTCCGGCGAGCGGATTCCCACGCTTGCGGAAGTTCTCCGGATCACGCGAACTCGCATTGGTGTGAACATCGAGATCAAAAATCGCAGAAGCGGACGGAAGCGGTTCGATATCGTCGAACGCACGTGCGCTATTGTGGAGGACTACGGTTCGCTCTCGACCGTCCTTATCAGCTCCTTCAATCACGCACATGTGAAGCGAGTGAGGGAAATCCAGCCGAAAATCCTGACCGGCGTCTTATATCATCCTGTTAAACACTTTCGCCGAAGCCCATCGCGGCTTGCCGCGGCCGCGGGGGCAGGGGCGTTCATTTGCAGCAAAAACGTTTTTCGTTCCCGGACAGCGATCGGACTCGCCTCCCATCGCATGCTTTCTGGCGTGTATTCTATCAACGATGCGCGCACTCTGAGAAGAGTATTGACGGGTGGCGCTAACCTCATTTATTCCGACCGCGTTGCGGACCTCCGCCGGCTGCTCGATTTGGACCTTAACGGATGATCTGCCGTTCGCGATACGTCGTGTTTCTGTTGCTGACCCTCCTTGGCCTCCTTGTTGTTGCGGAAGGATGCAAGAAAAAAGAAAAATCCGAGCAGCAAGAATCGTACGCGATCGCGCGTTCGGCGTTTGAACAGAAAGACTACGATCAAGCAGAGAAGATCCTTGCCGACGTTATCGCCGGAGACGCCGATGAACATCGGGATTCTGCATTGGTAGAAGATAAAATTCTCTATGGACTCATCAAACAGCGGTGCGGTGAATATGACAGCGCCTCCGCGGCATTCAATCAATCCATTGAGCTTGATCGTCAGTTAGGCGATAAACGTCTGGAACGCGACGCGAAGCTCGCTGACTCCCGCCTGCTCCAGGAACTCGGACTGAATCCCGAGGCGCTTTCGCTCGCCTCTCAATCCGCTACTCTTGCCGTTCTTCTTTCCGATTGGCAGAATGAGTATTCCGCGCTGGATATTGTCCGATCTGCGCGGCAATCGATGGGGATGTACCGCGATGCCGGTGCCGTGCTCGATTCGTTATCGCACATCGATGCGCAATGGCTTGGCAATGCGCACACCCCGGAGATTATTCGCGCCAAGTTCCAATTGTATCTGGAAATGAACGATCGGGACAAACTCCGCGGATCCTATGTCGCATGGAAACAATCGGCTTCGTCCGATCGGGACACCTCTGCAATCGAGGCGGACGTCGCATGGGGCGAGGCGATGCAGGAACTCGGGGCGACCGACAGCGCATTCCACGCCTATTCACAAGCTCTCGATTTGTTGAATCTCGTCTCTGTTCCGCACCTGCTTGCCCGCGTTCTGACGAATCTTGGGAATCTTTCGTTTGTTGGAAGCAAGTACGATCAGGCGAGAAGATATTATGCCGATGCGTTCGAAGGGGCCAAATCGACCGGAAACATTCGGCTCCGAAGGGCGCTGGTCCTACAGGAGATCGCGTGTAATGTTCTCTCAATGCATTCCCAGAATCCCGATTCCTCAACGCTCGTAAAGTATCTCGCGGATCTTTCGAATACGTATGGAGACCGGGATAATTCGATTGTCGATGCTTATTCACTTTTCCTTAAGGGGAAAATGTACGAGAGCAGGAATTTGCCCGCAAGCGCGTTAAAGGAGTACCTCACGGCAATCGATCGGTACGAAGCCTCGGGCGGAGAAGAGGCGAGACCGATCGCGGGAATGATTTCCGCCTTCATGGAGAATCAACACACCGGATGGTATCAAGCTCCGCTTCAAATCTATAGCGGACTTGACGATGCCCCTGCAATGCTCGGGTTGATGGAACGAAAAAATCTGTACCGACTTTCCAACTATTTCCTTCACTTGCCGATGGAGTTTGGTCAACCGGAAACTGACCGTGCCGTCCGAAAATTGCAGTTCAGCGCCGCCGCGCATGAGCTCGTGGGCCGCGAAGCGCAGAGCGAACTGGCAGCCGGCGGATCGCGCGATTCGGTTCGGCTTGATCGGCTGATCGATGAAGACACGCTGCAGCCCACGCCGAGTTTGTATGCCGGAATTCCGGAGCGGATAAGAACATTGCTTTCACCCAAATCGATTGCAGTCAAGGAAATTCAGGATTCGCTTCCGCCGGGATCCGCATTGATGGAATTTGCACCTCTTGCACATTCATTGGCTGTCATCATCGTCAGGAAAGACACGATCATTGCTCGGAAGGCAGCGGTAGATGAGCGATATTTGAAACAGATAATAAGCGAATACGAGGAGCAATTGTCGGGTGCTGATTCCGGCGGTGTTCCGGTACCGATGAGCGGAAATGCGAGCAGGATTGGGCAGGAATCCTCGCTTCTCTTCAATTGGTTTATCGCGCCCGGCCTGCCGGCATTAAAAGGAATAGGCACAGTGTATATTGTGCTGCCAGAGGAGGCCGGGTGGTTGCCCGTGCATTCATTGCAAGGAGAGGAGAAGGCGTTTGGGGCGCAGTTCGGTGTGCGGTATTTGCCGAGCGCCGCAATGTTGTTATTTCCGCGAGGTCAAGACAAACTTGTTCAAACGATCACCGGGTTCGGCTATCCCGGAAGGATGAATTGGGATGTCGAATACGAACTGAAAGATATTCGTTCATTCTACAAAGATGCCGTCTTGGTGTTCGCCGCCGCCGCGACCATTGCGAACTTGCGATCGGTTACTACCGACCTGTTGCATCTCAATACTGAGTTTGCGCTCGATGAGCGGCACCCGGTGAATTCGCGGTTAATCCTATCGGATGGCACCTCCGCCGGTGATGGAATGATTGTTTCGCTTGGGGATCTGTTTTCTCTTTCGATTCCGCGGACACTCGTCTTCAGCAACACCTCGCCGGTTCCCGGCTGTCTCAACCGGTATCTTCCCGCGGTATTATTCACTCAGGGAGTCGATTGCGCAATACTTGGGATGTGGCAGGGCGAACGAAAAGCAAAGATGGATTTTGGAGCCGCGTTTTATACGGCGCTTCAAACCGCGTACGGAGGGGGAGTGCCCCCCGCGGCCGCTTACGATGCTGCAATAAAAAAATTATCTTCTGTCCCTGATGGCACCAAGCAGTGGGCAGTGTTTTATCTTTGGGGGAAATGAAAAAGGCTCGATCCATCGAGCCCCGAAATGTAACGAAATGTGAAAATTCTATTGATCGGATTCGTCTGCGCGGCGAATGCGGACGCTGCCCAAACTTGCATCGATGTGAATGTTTAACTTTCCCTTTGCCGTTGCGTAATTCGAGCTGTAATACGTATCCTCATCGGTATCCGACCGGGCAAAATCATCTTCAAGATTCAAGTGTGTGATCCAGCTTTTCTGGTAATAGATCTTTGCGCCGATTTTCTGCGGTATAATGATGGTGAGAGTGCCGAGGCCAACTTCCAGATCGGCATCGACTTCCTTGTTGAGCTCACCGCCAAAATCAAGTGTATAACTTCCCACGCCGCCCTCGAACTTTAGCCGGCGAAAATGTAGGTTGTTCAATCCGCTTGCATTGAATTTGCTAACCCCTGCTTCGATGTTCAACTCCTGGATCACTTCCTTATTCGGCTTGTCGCAATGAAGAGTTACTGAGCTTGCTCCGGAGGAGAGAGTGAAGTCTTTTACCCTCAGGCCGGTCAGATCAATGTCGCCCTTGCCCACGCCAAGCTGTACATCGAACGCAATCGGGATGGCGTCTGTAAACTTGAGATCCCAATCGCGCGAGTCCAACCCATCCACGTGGATGTTGCGGTGATGCCGGTTCTCGTCATCCTTATCTA
>DATGFY010000052.1:0-6395 GCA_035308785.1 Bacteroidota bacterium
GCGTTGGCATTCGTGCTTTTTAATCCGTGGAAGACCTCCTCCGAATCGGCAGGCCATCAAGTGATGCGCTTTCAAATCAATTTGCCGCTGACTCCTGCACCGGTTGTCGGCGCCTCCGTAGATGCCATCTCCCCCGACGGCAGATATATCGTCTACCTTGCGCTTTCCAACGGTGTGCCGAAACTTTTCCTGCGGCCGCTCGATAAGCTCGATGCGCGCGAACTCGCAGGCACGGAAAATGCCGCCGACCCCTTCTTCTCGCCCGATGGAAAATGGATCGCATTTTTCTCCAACGGTTCCCTGAAAAAAGTATCGAGCTTTGGCGGTTCTGCCACGATTCTCACTGCGTTGCCCGGATATATGCGCGGAGGATGGTGGGCTACTGATAACACGATCTGGTACGGTTCCATCAATGGCCCGCTAAGCCGCATACCTGCTGATGGCGGAGCGATCACAGATGTGACCACGCTGGATACAGCCAAAGGCGAAGTGAGCCATCGATTCCCACAGGTTCTCCCGGATTGCAAAACCGTTATCTACACCGTGAAGACGGCGACGACTTCGACGTTCGATGAAGCGATGATCTTTGCCGAGAATATCGAAACGCACAAACGGAGTCTGCTCGTCGATGGCGGCTCGTACGGACGCTATGTTGCCGCTGGCTACTTGCTGTACGGAAGGGGTCAATCCCTCTACGCTCTGCCGTTTGATCCGAAATCGATGACCGTCTCGGGTTCTCCCGTTCCCGCCGGCGATGGAACATTGGGAAGTCCCGCTTCCGGGAACGCCAATTTTACTTTCTCGGAACAGGGAACGATGCTGTATGTGCCCTACGGCGAAATCACCGAGGCCGAAGCAACTCTTCAATGGATCGACCGGCAGGGACGCTTCACTCCTCTTCTTGATTCGGTCCGCGCATATGGCGACGGGTCGATCTCGCCCGATGGGAAGCGGGTAGCAATGGCAATCCGTGCTGCAAACGATGCGGTGTGGATCTATAATATCGAACATGGCACGCTCACACGGCTGTCGTTCGGGGGCGGCAACTGCGATCTGCCGATCTGGACGCCCGATGGGAAACGCGTAATTTACGGTATCGAGAGACTCCACAGCATTGCCTTGGTATCAAAACCGTGGGATGGCAGCGGACCGGCAGAACAACTCGGCGACGCGCAATCGCTCGATGGCACGATGCCGGCAGTTGCTCCCGATGGCGAGAACTTGGTCTACGGACGGCAAGGAGACTTATGGGTGATGCCGTTAACAGGCGAAATGAAATCAAAACAGCTCTTCCATTCGACCGCATTTAAGTCGAACCCCGCGATATCCGCCGATGGAAAATGGCTGGCATACCTTTCGGATGAATCGGGCAGGAATGAGGTATATGTGGTGCCCTTCCCGAGCCTTGGCGCAAAATACCAGATATCGACCAATGGCGCGCTCGCCGTTTTCTGGACTCGCGACGGCAAAAAACTGATGTACGTCGAAGGGTTGAAGTTGATGGAGGTGGAATTCCACGGTGGAACGGCGTTTGAATTCTCTGCTGCGAAGAAAGCATTCGATATCCCCTCTACAACAACATTTGCCGACGTGAATAACGATGGGAGCCGCCTCCTGTTGTATTTGCAAAAGAAAAACGATCTGACGAACGCGCATCTCAATCTCGTAGTAAACTGGTTCGATGACCTGAAGAACACACTCGCCTCAAGCGGAAAATGATTTTTCGCCGGCCCGGAGGTTGACTTCCGGCCTTTTATGCTCGTGAAAGAAATCTGAACGGGAGTAAAACTCCCTGCCAGAATTAAAGTTTTTATGAAGAATCCCTTTTCAATGAACCACGGAGCATTTGCCGATCTCGGCCAATCGAGACAGGCAAACATGCTGAAGCCCATCCTGTTGATCACGATGATGTTCGGGCTCGGATTCGCCGCTATCATGGCTATTCTTCTTCCGGAAAACATCGTGCGCGCCATCCTCATCGCCGCCTCTTGCGTTTTGATGATGTTGCTATCCTCCTTCCTCCTGTCTCGCGGTAAAACGGGAATTGCCAGCGGTATGTTTCTGTTCATCATGTGGCTGATGATAACTACCCTGAGCGCCACCGGAGGCGGCACAGAAGCGCCGGCGTTTATCGGGTATATCATCATCGTGTTGAGCACAGGTCTCCTCCTCGGAATTTGGTGGGGAATTTTCGTTTCGATCATCTGTACAATCACGGAGTTCGGAATTATTTATGCTCAACTCCACGAAATGCTGCCGCCGAGCGTCGTCCAACAAACGATTTACAGCCAAACGATAGCGCAAATGATCTATTTTGCGTGGGTCATGGTTTTCGTTTTCCTCTATAAAAAGAGCATCGACTCCGCTCTTGAACAGGCCGAGCTAGAGCTCGAAGTTCGGCGCGAGACGGAACGAAAACGATCTGAGAGCGAGGCGCGCTTTCGCACCACATTTGAATCGGCCGGTATAGGTATCGCCTTGGTCGATATGCAAGGAATTCCGATCCAGACAAACCCCGCTCTTCAGCGCATTCTCGGCTATAGCGACCATGAATTTCGTAAGATGCCCTTTACGGAATTCACCCACCCGGATGACCGCGAACGCGATTGGCATCTGTACACCGAGCTAATCGAAGGGAAACGCGATACCTACAGGATCGAGAAGAAATATATTCGGAAAGATGGTCAGATTGTCTGGGGGATGCTGACTGTTTCTCTGGTTGCTGACTTGAAAGGGAAACCCCTTTATGCCATTGGCATGCTGGAGGATATCACCGATCGGAAGAACGCAGGGCCCCGGGTTGAAAGATAGGCAGGGAATCCCCCGCTACTGGGAGGGAGTTGTACTCCCTCCCAGACATGGAGGAACCTGCGGAGTCTTACATCGCGGGATTCAACTTATACCAACTTATTCTCAATTCCGTACCGCGTGAGCTCAGCGTTTGTTTTCATCCTGAGCTTCTCGAGCAGTCGTGTCCGATAGGTACTGATGGTCTTCACGCTTAAGGAGAGCGTCTCGGCAATTTCGCCAACGGTTTTGCCGTTCGCAATCATGCGTAGGACCTGGAATTCTCTATCGGAGAGAGATTCGTGAAGGGCATTGCCGGAATTATCGGCAAGGTTCATCGCAAGTTTTTCCGCAAGAGCGGGGCTCACGTACTTTCCTCCCTCTAAGATTTTCTTCACCGCTTTGAGCAGTTCATCCGAAGCGGAATCTTTCGAGAGATAACCGGATGCTCCGGCCTTCAGGGCGCGGAGCGCGAACTGATCTTCCGGGTGCATGCTCAGCATGAGTATCGGAAGCTGCGCCCCAGCGCTCCGGAGATCGGCAAGAACATCGAGACCGCTCCGGCCGGGCAAGTTCACATCGAGAATCAGAATATCCCAATTGTCAGCGCGGACTTTTTCCGTCACCTCGGCAGCAGTAGCGGCCTCGCCAATCGTGACTTTCTTGAATTCATCCTCGAGGATTTCGATTAACCCCCGACGTACGACAGAATGGTCATCGCCGATTAATATTCGTTTCATAGATAGTACGATTACGCCTTTTTCATGATAACACCGCGGAGCTGTTGGCAACGGTCATCGTCCGTGGAATTTCTACGCGGATCAGCGTCCCTTTTCCCGGAATTCCGGAAATCCGTAATTCGCCCTTAAACGATTCAGCGCGTTCCCGCATGCCGAGCAGGCCGAGCGATTCCTGCTGTTCCAATTCCCGTTCCGTCACTCCCCTGCCGTTGTCTTGTACAATGAGAACGATTCGATCGTCTTCAGACTTAAGCTCGATTGAAACCTTCGACGCCTTCGCGTGCCGGGCCACGTTGGTCAGCGTTTCCTGGAGTATTCGGAAGAGCGCCGTCGACCGGTCCCGGTCGATTTCATAATCGAACGTACCGCATTTGAACTCGCATCGGATATCGGTGCGTTTTTGGAATTCCGCGGCCTGCCATTCGATCGCCGCGATCAGACCCAAGCTATCCAATACGCCCGGCCGCAGTTCGCTCGCGATCTTGCGCACGGAAACGATTGTCGTATCGATCAACTCTTTCATGGAAGCGGCACGTTGAGTCACTTTCGGCAAATCTGCGGGAAGCTGCTTGCCAATCCACGAGACATCCATTTTCAAGCCGGTGAGCATCTGTCCAAGTTCATCGTGGATTTCGCGGGCGATGTGCGTTCGTTCTTCTTCACGCGCTGCCTGCAAACGGTCTGCCAGCGCGCGCAGTTGATCTTTGGATGCACGAAGAGCCGCCTCGGCCTGCTTCCGCAGGGTGATATCATGGACTGCGCCCACAAGATGCGTACATTTTCCGGTTTTATCAAAGATCGGAGCAACACTGACTTCTCCGGTGAGCTTGCCAGTAGGATACACCGACGTTTCCTCCCAACGGACGATCCGGTTATTTTGAATCGATTCCTGGTAGCGTGCAACCACTGAAGACAGGGATTCCTTAGGTACTACCTCCGATACGCGGCGGCCGATGACGTCCTCCGGAGTAAGGCCCGTGGTCGCGATAAATGCCCGGTTCACGGTTGTGAACCTGAACTCTCCTTCCGGTTCGACCGCAATCTGGAATATCACATCCCCGACGGTATCGTAAATCGAAGAAAGCATTTGTTCGCGATGAAGCCGGCCTTCTTCGGATTTTTTTCGTTCCGTGATTTCTTGCGCGACCCCGGTAAGGCCGGCAACATTCGCTCCGCTCATCAGTAAATTGACAAAAAAACTGAGCCATCCCGTGCGGCCGTCAGCGCTTTCGAATCGAAATTCCGCATACCGGCTCTGAATCTTCCCCGATAGTTGAGAGGTGAATAGTTCATGCACGCGCGGACGGTCATCTGGGTGGACGAACTTGAGATACAATCGGCCGCGCAGCCGTTCGGCCGATTCGCCAAGGACTCTCGCCGCTGCGTCGTTAAGATACGTAAATCGTCCACGCGTATCGGTCGTGAAAAGGCATGCCTGAGTCCCCTCCACAATACGCCGGAGGCGCGTCTCGGAATCGCGAACGATGCGTTCGGTACGGTGCTGCTCCAGGGCGATCGCCGCTAAGTGCGTTGCGCGTTCAATCAATTTGAAATCGTCCGGTGTGGGTTTGCGCGGTTCCCGGTAATACATTGCGAAGGTGCCGAGCACCAACCCATCGCTATTCATGATCGGCGTCGACCAACACGCACGAAGATGATGTTCGCGGGCAAGCTGGCGGTAATCCTCCCATAGCGGGTCGGTCTCGGTGTCCGTAACGATAACGGATTTCTTGAGAAATGCCGACGTGCCGCACGACCCGGCATGTGGTCCAATTGGCCGGCCTTCCAAAGCCCGATTGTATGCTTCAGGCAATCGCGGCGCAGCCCCTGTATGCACATGGACTCCGTCGGGATCGAGCAACAGAACCGAACCGATCGTATCGGCCGATAGCTGCTCAACGCTTTCAACAATCTTTAAAAGCACTGATTCGATCGGCGCGCCCGTAGATACCAATTCAAGCACGTTCAATTCGGCCTCGAGGAGATGTTCTGTGCGTTTACGCTCGGTAATATCGATATGGCAACCTACCATCCGCAGCGGATTCTGGAATTCATCGCGGATGACCCCCGCGCGGGAAAGGATGTTACGGTATGTCCCGTCTTTTCTTTTGAAACGATATTCCACTTCGTAGTCGCTCGCGGGATTGGCCAAATGCCGCTGGATGTCTTGACGCAGACGGGACAAGTCATCGGGATGAACGCGGCCCTCCCATGCCGAGAAACTATCCGAAATCTCTTTCTCTTTGAAGCCAAGAAGGCGCTTCCACTCGTTTGAGAAAAATACGGTGTTCTTTTGGATATCCCAATACCACAAACCTACATTGGAAGCTTCGACGATCAGTTCGAACCGTTTTTTCTGCTCTTCTTTTTCGAGTTCGGCAATCTTCCGTTCGCTGATATCGCTGAAAAAAATGGAAATTCCGCCTCGAACGGGAAAAACTCTTGCTTCGAACCAACGTTTGAACGGCTGATAGAAGTCTTCCACAAGGCCATCGCGATGTTCGTTCATCGCGACTGCGAATGCACGGTGGAACGAAGTCCCGATCACTTCCGGGAACTCCTCCGCTAACGTTCGGCCGATCATTTCAGCAGGATTCCGATTGTAGATCTGCGCCGCTCGGACATTGACATACGTGATGCGCCACTCTGCATCCAGTGAAATGAACGCCTCGGTCATCGATTCAAGGATATCGATGATGCGTTCGTGCGATTCGCGCAAACGGCGATCGGCTTCCTTGCGCGCTGTGAAATCGCGGATGACCGTAACTCGGAGATCGGTTCCATGTTCGTTGAGAACGTAACCGCGTGTCTCAACCGGGAAACGGCTGCCGTCTTTTCTCATCGCGATATGCTCGTATGGGACATTAG
>DATGFY010000053.1:0-2091 GCA_035308785.1 Bacteroidota bacterium
GTGTCATTCCGTGATGCTTCTGCACGGAATCCACGTTCTTTTCTTATAGCTGAAGCACTCTCCATCATACCGCTTCCTTGGATTTCACATTAAAATCCTTTAATTTCGGATTAATCATAGACGTACGAATAATTGTCTATGTTATATCATGACAACCGAAATGAGAATTCTTGTAGTCGAAGACGAAAAGAAAGTCGCTAAATTCATCCAGCAGGGTTTGGAAGAAGAGCATTATGCCGTCGATGTTGCGAACGATGGCGAGCGGGGCGAATTCCTTGCCAGCAACGAACAGTACGATCTGATCATTCTGGACATCCTCATGCCCAAGAAAGATGGCATGTCCGTACTGAAATCCCTGCGCGGCAAGAAAATCAATACGCCTGTTTTAGTACTGACGGCGAAGAATTCCACCACCGATAAAGTCGAAGGGCTGGATAGCGGAGCCGACGATTACCTGACCAAGCCGTTTGCCTTCGAAGAACTGCTTGCTCGGGCACGCTCGCTTTTGCGCCGCGGCGCATCCGAAAAATCAACGATGCTCAAAATCGGTGATTTGCAATTGGATACCATCACCCATAAGGCCCAGCGTGCCGGGAAGAACATCGAACTCACGGCGAAAGAGTATGCCCTCTTGGAATATCTCATGCGGAATAAAAACCGTGTTGTCACCCGCACGCTCATCGCCGAACATATCTGGAATTATAATTTCGATACCGGAACGAACGTCATCGACGTGTATGTGAATCATTTGCGGAGCAAGATCGATGACGGTTATCCGAAGAAAATGATCCAAACCGTCCGCGGCGTCGGGTATGTTTTGAAAGACGAATAAACCCATGATACGCGGGATGTTCCGATCGATCCGCGTCAAACTTACCATTTGGTACACCTCGCTGCTGCTGTTGACCCTGATTGCCTTCGGGGTCGTTGCCTACACCTACTCCAGCCAGGCCCTTTCCGATAACCTCGACCGTTCGCTCACGAATGAAGTCGGATGGGTGAAGAATTACATCGAATCGAAATCCGCGAAAGTTAAAGTACGGCCGAGCAGAAAATTCAATTCTAAAAGACGGACGCAGCGCGATTCGCTCTTCGCCGCGCCCCCGCCCGTCACGCAGGAAAGCCCCGCCGCCGATTCCGACGAAGAGTTGTGGAACCGCGTCTATGAACATGCCCTGCTGAATACCAAGCGCACGATGATTGAAGTGCTTGACGTGAAAACCGGCATGCTGCTCTACTCTGCAGGAGGCGAAAGTCTCATGGTCGATGCGCCGCTCAACATCCTCAAAATGACGACCATCCAGAACCGCAAGGGCGATGACCTCCGCGTTGCGGCAACCTCTACAGATAAACTCAAGATCTTTGCTGCCTACCCGCTTTCAGATCTGAAGGAACTCCTCGGCAATCTCTTTTCTATTCTGCTCATCCTGATCCCGGTGGCCGGCTGTATTTCAATCGCGGGAGGGTGGTTTCTTGCCAAGATTTCGCTGAAACCGGTCGATGAGGTCACACAAACAGTGCGGGAGATTACTGCGCACAACTTGAATAAGCGCGTCCCCCCGACCGGTGTGGATGATGAAATCGGGCGGTTAATATCGACGTTCAATGAAATGATCGCTCGGCTGAACAGCTCGTTCCAGGAGGTCAAGCAATTTTCCATCGATGCCTCGCACGAACTCCGCACGCCGCTCACGATCATGCGCGGGGAGGTGGAGCTTGCCTTGCGGAATCCCAAATCGCCCGATACGTACCGCGAGGTTCTTGCCAGCAATCTCGAAGAAATCGCCCGCCTCACGAGAATCATCGAAAATCTTTCGACGCTTTCGAAAGCCGATCTGGGACAGTTTAAAGTCGAGTTCGAACAAATCGATCTCGGCAAGGTTGTTGATGAATTGTACGAAGACGCCGAAATCCTCGCCATGAAAAAAGAGATCGGCGTTACGCTCGTCAATCGGGTTGACGCTCAGGTGTACGGCGATAAGGTGCGCCTGCGGCAGTTGTTCCTCAACTTAATCGATAACGCCGTCAAATATACGCCTGAACACGGAAAGGTGTTTCTTTCGCTCGAACGCGAAAACGGATTCGCCGAAG
>DATGFY010000054.1:0-2621 GCA_035308785.1 Bacteroidota bacterium
TCAGTGAATACCCGATCCGTGATGGAAACCGCCTTCGCGATTTTCCGAATTTCGTCCGCATCCTTTACGGCGGCCAGCCGGTCGATCACTTCGACCTTGGGAAGGAAGCGCGCAGAGGGATGGTTGCGTTTCAATTCCTGGAACTGGTTCAGCACCATCGCGTTGCCATCGATGCCGACGCGCATGCCGGAGCCGATGAGCTTTTGGCGTCTCAATTCGGCGAACAATCCACCGGAAGCGACAATTGTTTTCCAACCTTTTACTTCGGATTTAATCTGTTCCCGGTAGCGGGAATCGGTCAGGAATATTGCGCCGCGCTTCGTCACCAGTCCAATGCCGTTGGAGCCGGAGAAATTGCTGAGGTACCGCACATGCGGCGGGTGCGTCACCAGGAATGCATCGATGTTCAGCGCGCGGAATTGCGCGCGGAGGTTGTTCAGGCGGGTGGTCATACAGCACACATCAACGACGTCATCCTGAGCGTAAGCGAAGGATCTCCGGTGGCAGTTGATCCGACGATGGTAGGAGATTCTTCGCTTTGCTCAGAATGGCAAACGTCATCATATTCGAACTTCGGCATTCGAACTTCGCACCTCATCTATGGTAATTCGGCGCTTCTTTGGAGATGACGACATCGTGCGGATGGCTTTCGCGCAGGCCGGCTTCGGAAATCTTCACAAACTGCGTGAGCGTTTTCATTTCTTTGATCGTCTTGCATCCGCAGTAGCCCATCGCCGCGCGCAGGCCGCCGATCATCTGGAGGACGGTATCGGTCAGCGGGCCTTTGTAGGGGACGAGACCTTCGATGCCTTCGGGAACGAGTTTCGGAATGCCGTCTTCCGCGTCCTGGAAGTACCGGTCGCTGCTGCCGACTTTCATTGCCTCGATAGAACCCATGCCGCGGTATGTTTTGTAACTCCGGCCTTCGAGGAGAACTTTCTCTCCCGGACTTTCATCCACTCCTGCAAACAAACTGCCGATCATCACCGAATCCGCGCCCGCCGCAATTGCTTTCGCGATATCGCCGGTCTGCTTGATGCCGCCATCGGCAATGACGGGGATGCGCGCTTTCGAAGCGGCTTTGGCGCAATCGTACACTGCAGTAATCTGGGGGATGCCGATGCCTGCGATGATGCGCGTGGTGCAGATCGAACCCGGCCCGATGCCGACTTTAATGCCATCCACGCCTGCCGCGATCAACGCTTTCGCGCCTTCTTCCGTGCCGACGTTGCCGGCAATCAGCTCCGTGTGGGGATGTCTTTTCTTGATGCGCTTGGTTGTTTCCAGAACTCCGCGCGAATGCCCGTGCGCCGTATCGACAATGATCACATCGACACCGGCAATAATGAGCGCTTCCACGCGTTCCATAGTATCTTCGGTGACTCCCACTGCTGCGCCAACGCGCAACCTGCCGCGTTCGTCTTTACACGCACGGGGGAAGCTCTTTTTCTTTTGAATGTCTTTGAAGGTGATCAGTCCGCGGAGTTTTCCGGCTTTATCGACAACGGGAAGTTTTTCGATGCGGTGCTTTTGTAGGATCGATTCGGCATGCTCGAGGTCGGTGCCGACCGGGGCGGTAACGAGGTTTCCGCCGGTCATCAGTTTTGAAACCGGGAGCGATTCGTTCGGCTCGAATCGCAGATCGCGGTTGGTGAGAATGCCCACAAGCCGGCCATTTTTGTCGACGATCGGAATGCCGGAAATCTGGTACTTGCTCATCAGTTTGAGCGCATCGCCGATGGTTTGATCGGCCGTCATCGTGATGGGATTCAGGATCATACCGCTCTCGGAGCGCTTCACCATATCGACTTGCGCCGACTGCTGGGCGATCGTCATGTTCTTATGGAGGATACCAATGCCGCCTTCGCGCGCCATCGCAATGGCGAGCTTCGCTTCGGTGACCGTATCCATCGCCGCAGAAACGAGCGGGGCGTTAAGCATGATGTTGCGCGAAAGGCGCGTGGAGATGTCTGCGTCGCGCGGAAGCACTTCGGATTTGCGCGGGACGAGGAGCACGTCATCGAACGTGATCGCCTCGCCAAGAAACTTTGAACTTTGATTCACGTGATTTTTTTGATTTCGCTGATTCATTAACGAGTGAACCCGCCATTAAGATCGGCGGGCGAGCAGTGAATAGTTATAACACTTTGTCATTGCGAGACCCCGTTTACGGGGTCGTGGCAATCTTGCCATTAAGATTCTGGAACGACCTTCTCATTCCTCAGAACTCTCCCCCCGGCCCCCTCAAAAAAGAGAGTGAACAGTGGGCAGTTGACCCGCCATTAAGATCGGCGGGCAAGCAGTGAACAGTTAGAGGATGAAACGTGTCATTCCGGCGTGCTTCTGGCCGGAATCCAGAGTGCTCTTTCTTTATCGCCGTCTCCAAGATAAATCTTGGGGCTATTAAATTCCTCGAGCGCCGAGATTGCTTCGCGTCGTGCCTGCGGGCACGATCCGCCCGCGGCGGACCGCTCGCAATGACATTCTAACGTGTTTGGTTATTGGTCCGCCGCAGGCGGATTGGAGCTTCGTCACACAAACGCTGCTATCCCCGTAATATCTTCCCCGATAATCAGCGTGTGCATCTCGTGAGTCCCCTCGTAGGTTTTTACCGATTCGAG
>DATGFY010000055.1:0-3969 GCA_035308785.1 Bacteroidota bacterium
GACGGCAATAACGCTTCGATTGCATTTCTCGATGTTGCCGCGCTCGGTACGGTCTGCCCGGAGATGCCGTCGCCCGCAACAGCCGATATCAGTCTAGGCGATCTTGCCAGCGGGAACTATACCATTCAAACAAGAGTCAACGGCCAAAGCAGGCAGCTCGAGCTGGAGGTGACAGATTCTGCCTACACGCTCTTTAATGCGAACGGGCTGTGGACTGCGATCGGGGATTCGGTCATTCGGCGGGTTCAGTTTGGGACGGTGTGGGCAATCGTAGGATACAACAATCCGCAGCTTCTTAATGTGGCGCAATCCTTCTTGAACGCACTCGATTCCATCGGGGCGCTGCCGCATGTATATCCGGCGGGCGATTATTCGTATTTCTCGGTTACCTCGTCGGGGACTGTGGTGCTTCCACCCACCAATACGAATTTCTATTCAACGACAATCCGGCAATACCCCGGCGATCCGCTCACGCTCTATGTCCTCGTGCGGAACTACGCGAATTCCTATTACCCTGGTCTCAATATCATGCTATACGATTGGGAAGGTGATGCTTTTCTCAGCTCCCAGTTGAAGGGCCAATAGCCCCTTCGGTTTACGGTTCCATTCGCGCTCGCGCCGCGACTTTCTCCCTAAGATTTTTGATTGTCTCATCTTGCGGCACCATCGCCAGGTATTGATCGTAATACCTGAGGGCGCGCGCATATTCGCCCGTCTCGGTGAACGCTTTCGCAGCGACACGAAATACCGCGGGATCTTGCTCGCCGAGATTCAACGCCTGCACTGCGCATCGCGCCGCATCGGCGGGCTTGTTCGTATTAAAATAGAAGAACGCGAGATTGGCATACGCCTGCGGCTGATTGGCATTGAGCTGCAGACATTTCAGATTCATTGCTATCCCATCGGCAGTATCTCCGCGGCTCACATATTCAACTCCTAAATTTGAATATACTCCCGGATTGTTCGTTCCCTGCGCAACCGTTTTTTTCAACATTTCGAAATACTTGTCCTTCTCGTTCAGTTTGCGGTACGTGTCTGCCAGATTCGCCAGAATGCGCGGATTGAACCAATTGATGGCGATGTAGCGCTCGTAATGCATCCGCGCGCCTTCGTAATTATGCGCGTCGTAATAATAATTCGCGATATTTTCATGGTAAAACATCTGCGTGCTTAAGGCCATCAGCACGGGACTCTCGAGCATTTCCATGCGGGCAAGATGTTTTTCCGGGCTGGCGTTTACCCCTATCCGGAATACCAGAAATAACATTGTGAGGCCGGCACAAACGAGCGCAAATTGCCGCCGTCCATCGAACTTGAGCGGAAGCTGGTAGAGATACACTCCTAATACCATGAGCGGCGTGTAGAAGCTCGCGAACAAATCCCAATCCCGCGCCAATCCGGCGGAACTGTTGATGATCCACGTGAATGCCAATCCGCAAACGGTCATCGCCAGAAGATAAATCAGCGCCGGCTCTTTCCAGCGTATCTCCTTCATGAAGAATGGAACTATCGCAAACGGAACAAAAAGCCCGAACGGCGCGACATGCAGAAGCGAATTCATCCAATCGAGAAGATGAACAGGCGAGAACATCGTGTACGCGAAGTAGGAGGGATCGACGTGGAAGAGCGGCAGAAAATCATTATTGTCTTTTGCCAGGATATGGTGCACAAAATTCATCGGGTTAAATCCGATGACAAGAAGGATGAGCAGCATTCCCCCTGCAGTTGCGCTCGCGGCAATGGCGAGGCCAAGAGTCAAACTCGATTTGCTGACTGTTGTGCGGCGAAAAAATGGAAAAATCACCTGCCCGTACAACAGCAGAAGTGCAGGCGCGAAGATCAGAGATCCGAGGTTCATCCCCGATATGAGTACGAAGAGAATAGTCGGCAGCACAAGCCGTCCGAACGCTGACCGGAGCGTTTTCGGCTCAGGCATCTGGAGTATCAGCCAGCCCAACGCTGCTAAGGCAGTAGTGAAGACGTACTGAAGCGCGTAGTTCTCGACATAGCCGAAATAAAACTGGCAGCCGCCGCTGAACAAAAGCAGCGCGCCGAGAAGAAAGCGTTCGGTCGCAGGCCGCTTGATCGTGCGCATCAGATAAAACGTCCCGGCAACGAACAAGACCGCGGAAACAAGATCGATAAGGAAGTATGCATCCACGACATCGGGCTGCATGAATTCGCCCAGGATTGCCGATGACCCGAGATACACGCTGTACATGAGCGGTTCGTTGCGGAATCCTCCGGGGATCCCCTTGGGAGAATGGAATAGCGGGATCGAACGGATCAACAAAGAGCCGTCACCCAAGAGGTGCAGCTTGGCGGGAAAGAGAAAGCACGCCCCGATAAGCAGTGCGCAAACCGTGACGATGCCGAACAGCAATGAACGCCGTCCGAAAAATAATGTGAGGGAATCGATTGCGGAGAGTATTCTTATCTGAGAGGCCGGAACAAGAAGGAGAGCAGCCGCGACCGCCGCGGCGATTTGGACCGTCAGGGAAAAAAATGCAATGGAATGAATTCCCCAATTCAACGCCGACGGTTGGAGTATGCTCCAGATGTTCAAGAGAATGAACACCGCCGTGAAGCAGAGCAGAGTACGGTATGGTCGCAGCATACGACAAAAAATATAGCATAATGCCGCGCGAGATACAATCCAAGGTCAGGATTTGGTAGTAGCTAAGTTCAAAAACCAAATGTGTCATTCCCGTATGCTTCTGGCGGTCCGCCTTGGCGGACAGCGTCGTTTTCTTTGACGAAGAGGGCTCCTAATTTTGGTTCGCCCATTCGGAATTCGTACATTGACTTCACATTATGGGAAAGGAAGACTCTTCTCTGCGCATTCTGCAGATTGCCCCGTTCGTTCCCTACCCGCCGAACTTCGGCGGCGCCATGGGCATTTTCAATATTACGAAGCATCTCGCGCTCCGCGGCCACGCCGTCCACCTTTGCTATCCTTCGCCGAATGGCGATGCGCCGCCGGTCGAGTTGCTAAAATTCTGTACGGCGAAAGCGATACCCTCGAATACCGGGCATTCCCCGTTCAAACTCCTCGCAGCCCAATTCGGTTCGACTCCCTACATGGTGAGAAAGTACGCAAATCGTTCGTTCGCAGAGGCGATTCGCGCAGAGTGCGCTGCGTTTCGGCCCGATATAGTGCATGTCGACTATCCGATGATGGCGCAATTTGCTTTGCCACTTCGCAAAGAGTTCGGCATCCCGGTCGTTCTGCGCGAACACGACATCGAAACGAAATTGTTCGAACGGATGGCGGTGAACGAACGAAATCCTGTGATGCGGATTTTTTTGAATTCGGAATACCGGCGAATGCGGAAATACGAACCGGCAATTGCCCGGCAATTCGATCGGTGCGTAACGACGACACCTAATGACGAAGCCGAACTGAAACGCCTGGCCGTTGAGAGCGGATTGACAATCGAAAACACGGCCGCAATTCCTGCCGGAGTGGAAATTCCGGGATTATTCGAATCAGCAAATGGCAACGGAAACCGGAATGTGTTATGGATTGCCAATCTCGAATGGAAGCCGAACGTCGATGGTTTTCTCTGGTTCTACCGCGAAATCCTACCGCTGCTTGTACGGTCGAATCCCGATGTCATCGTTTCGGTAGTCGGCAGGGGAAAGTCGTCAGCGCTTGCATCGATTCGGGATCAGCATGTGAGGTTCATCGGGCAGGTGGATGACGTCGGTTCGTATCTTCGCGACGCCGACGTATGCATCGTTCCATTGAGGACCGGCAGCGGGGTGCGGATCAAGATTCTCGAAATGTTCGCGCACGCGAAAGCCGTTGTCTCCACTTCGGTCGGGGCGGAAGGGATCGATGCGAAGAACGGTGAGCATTTATTGATCGTCGATGACCCGCGCGAGTTTGCCTCCGCCGTAAGCTCGCTGCTTGCCGACACTACAAGGCGGCGCGTTCTTGGGAAGAACGGCCGTGCGTTAGTCGAG
>DATGFY010000056.1:0-6220 GCA_035308785.1 Bacteroidota bacterium
CAACCGAAACATGGTGGGGATATGGCGACGTCGTAGAGTTGAGCGGAGTTACGGGCAACGTATTGCTAACTACGAGCGTGTTCAATAATATGCTGGGTCAGGTTAAAAAAAATTCCGATAATGCGACAACCTATACCTACGGCGGATTGAACGGACCCGCTGCGGGTCAACTTCCGTATGAAGGGTTTGGCATTAATGGCTGGTCTATTGGTGGAAATTATTTGCTCGCCGGAACGTACGCGTACGATATCCGGAAACCGTTGGTTCGCACCGAGAAAACGTATTCTGAATGGCAACTTGTCTTTGTGAGCCCTCAAGGAAATGCGTCAATGTTCAAATACAGGGGATCGGGAAAGTATATGCAGAATGGATATACTGGGGACGGTGAATCGAACATCCTGGACGCTGCCGCACCGGGGACAAACAATGACTTCTTTTTGGAGGGAAATTACCTGACAGGCGAATTCAGCGCAAGAAAGAATACCGGCGTGGATCATTCCGTCACGATGGCGATAAATCTTGCAACGCATAAAATCCTATGGAAGCAGGAGCAGGCAGGAGAATCATTCTGGCTCGCTTCATACATGCCGACGAATAAGGCCCTTCTCGCTGGGGCTAACAGTTACAATGTTCACGATGGGGCAACCGGCGCAGCGGGGACATCGATAACATATCCCGGTACGGAAAGCGGCATTGCGTATGACGAAAGCTATGAAAGCATTATGGCCTTAAATTCCACGCCGGGAATCCTCTACCAAATTGTTGGAGACAATGGCAACGCATATTTTGCGAAGTATTCGCTTTCCTCCGGCGTGCTTTCTCAACCCCGATTAGTCAATAATCTCCAACCTCAGGGAGATCATGAGTTGACGTTCCAACTGAATCAAAACTACCCTAACCCGTTTAACCCAACAACAACGATCCGCTATTCACTTCCCCAAGACAGCAAAGTAACGCTGGAAATTTTCACCGTCCTCGGGCAGCGCGTCCGCACGCTTGTGGATGGAAATGAAACCACCGGCGAAAAATCCGTATCGTTCGATGCTTCAAGGCTGCCGAGCGGGGTGTATTTTTACCGGCTTTCGGCGGTTGGCGCGACGAAGGAGTTTAGGGAGACGAAGAGATTGGCGGTGGTGAAGTGAAGCGAATATTCGATTTTCGAATGCCGATTTTCGAATCCGCGGTGTGGTCTCGGGCCGCACTCTACATCTAACTCCCTCTACAAAAGAACTCTGTCCGCCCCCTAGGAGACACCCTCCAATCACGCGGGCCTAAGAGCAGGTTTGGATATCCCCGGGGCGGGAGCAATCTTCCGCGACTTGCAATTTTCCCCTAAATAGCTTATATTATATTATACGAATGTACTGCTATAGCTTACAGCATCCGCCCGCGCAGAGGCCGCTGATGAGCCGCGCCTTCTGCTTCCAATCGACCCATCGGCGCGGCATTCATTGCCCGAAAGCCGTCGGAGAGATAAATGTAGAATTAACCTTGGGATACGCCGCGGAGGAGGGCGAATTTCCCAAAGAAAAACAGGGTTAAGTTATAGGTTTTATTGGGGATGCGATGGTGCAGTTAAGTAATCTTTTTTTTATCACCATCATCATCGGCCGCTTTTCTTACACTTACGTACGTGTTGAGGGCGGCCGACCGAATAGATCGTAAGGAACAGGGTCCCTTTGCATTAAAATTATTTCACGATAATTCCGGAACTTGCTCGTATGCAGGTGCGTTCTGGCTAATAGCTGCAACACCATCGTCACCACCCCGCCCCGGTCTAAGATGAATGAGAATATCATTTATCGCCCGCAAATATCACCATATCAATAACCATACAAGGGTGAACGCTATGAAAACCTCATTATGGACGGCGGTTGTCGCGGTCCTGATCGTTGCGGCAACAGGCTGCGATAATCGATCCGATGAACTGCAGAAAGAAAACTCTGCGCTTCAAAGCAAGAATACCTCTCTGACCACGGAATTATCCGAACGGGATGAGTATGTGAATAACATCACCGATTCCATCAACGCCGCGTATGTCAGCATCGAAAATCTGAAGACGAACGAGGGCCTGCTTCAAGCGGACACGAAAGGGATGGAGTCTTCGAAAAATCTCAGCTCCGAGGAGGTTCGCGCGCAGATGAGCGAGCGGCTTGGCGCAATCCGTGCAATGTTGCTCGATGATCACAAACGGCTGCGCAATTTGCAGGCGCGGCTTTCAACGTCGAAGAAGGAATACGCCGGCATAAAGCTGCTGGTCGATAACCTTAACAAAACGCTCGCCGAACGCGACCAATCCATCAACGAACTCACCAACCGAGTATCAGGATTGGAACAGGATGTCTCGGCAAAGACCGCGCTGCTGACCCAGAAAGATTCTGTCATCACGGACCAACATACCGAAATAACTACTGCGTTTTACGTCTGCGGCACACGGGACGAACTTGAGAATAAGGGCGTCATCCGGAACGAAGGCGGATTCCCGTGGGGATTGTTCGGAACCACAACGACCATCATGAGCGGCTTCGATCAAAGCAACTTCAAGCCGATCGATAACAGCACAACGCAAACAATCCAGGTGAATGGAACGATCGATGAAATTATCCCGAAGCGAAACGTGCAGTATTACTCCTTGGCGACATTCGATGGCAATACAACGCGGCTCTTCATCTCGAACCCCCAAATGTTCTGGAAGGAAAAGTATCTTGTCATCATCACCAATAACCCCAGCACCGCAACGAATGTCTCGGGGCTGATCCAAATGGTGCACTAGAATAATCCCGCATTGGTGAACATGCGAATCGGTTGTAGGCGGCCGCAGAGCAATCCTCGGCCGCCTTTTTAATTTTGTTTGTGTCCGGCCATTCGTCGGGACTGTGCGGTTAGGAACCGCACTCTACAGCACAGCCCTCTCCTTATCAATACGAACGCGGATGCCTTCGGGGGAGTTGGGGTTGAGTGCTTTGAGGTAGGCACCGCGTCTTTCAATCCCCATCGGCCCCCATCAGCGAAATCAACGTACTTGCCCGCCGTCTTCTTGGCGGGATCAAACGAATCAAGGTTGAATCTTCCCCAAATAATCCCTACCTTTATCGATACCATTTTAGTGAAGAGCGTCCTGCTCTTCCTCTCTGCCACCACACTAAGGTATTTCATGACGTTCCGCATTTTTACAGTTCTTTCACTATTCTGCTACGTTTCGGCCGGATCATTGCTCGCGCAAGATTCCTCCAAAACGAAGCACTCCGGCTCCATCCTCGGCTTCCGCGAGAGCCGCACCGCCGAAGAACGCCAGCTGGAATCGAAATTCGATTCGTTCCTCAGCAAAGGCGATTTGCCGGTTTGGCTGAAACGCCTCTCCGCACGGCCTCATCACGTCGGTTCGCCGTACGATAAAGACAACGCCGAGTTTATCCTCTCGCTGTATAAGTCGTGGGGATTCGACGCAAAGATCGAGGAATTCGATTGCCTCTTCCCCACGCCGAAAGAACGCCTGCTGCAATTAGTCTCTCCGGATACCTTCACCGCATCGTTGCAGGAACCGCCTTTGGCGGAAGATTCCACCTCGAATCAAACTTCGGAACAGCTCCCGACCTACAACGCCTACTCTGCCGATGGCGATGTCACCGCCGAGCTAGTCTATGTCAATTACGGGACCCCGAAAGATTACGAAGAACTCGATAAGCACGGCATCGACGTGAAAGGGAAGATCGTGATCTCGCGGTACGGCGGCGCGTGGCGCGGCATCAAACCGAAGGTTGCCTACGAACACGGAGCGATCGGCTGTATCATTTATTCCGATCCGAAGGACGACGGCTATAACGAGGGCGATGTCTATCCGAAGGGTGCCTACCGGAACGAGCACGGCGTTCAGCGCGGCTCCGTGGCCGATATGCCGCTTTATTCAGGCGACCCGCTTACACCGGGTATCGGCGCAACGAAAGATGCGAAGCGTCTCTCGCTGAGCGAGGCGAAAACGTTGATGAAAATTCCGGTGCTGCCGATTTCCTACGGCGATGCACTGCCATTGCTTCGTTCGATAACCGGCCCGGTTGCGCCATCCAACTGGCGGGGCGCATTGCCGATCACTTATCACCTCGGCCCCGGCGCTTCGAAAGTGCATCTGCGCGCCATGTTCAATTGGGATATCAAACCGGTGTACGATGTCATTGCCAGAATCAAAGGCAGTGAACGCCCCGATGAATGGATCATCCGCGGCAACCACCACGATGGCTGGGTGAATGGCGCCGACGACCCGTTGAGCGGACAGGTTGCCACGCTGGAAGAAGGCAAAGGCCTCGGACAATTATTGAAAACCGGATGGAAGCCGAAACGCACCATCATTTATTGCGCGTGGGACGGCGAAGAGCCCGGTCTCCTCGGCTCTTCCGAATGGGTTGAAACACACGCCGAAGAACTGAAAACCAATGGCGCTGTCTATATTAATTCCGATGGCAACGGGCGCGGGTATTTCAATGCGGGCGGTTCGCATACGCTTGAACCGTTCGTCAATCAGGTCGTACACGATGTTACCGATCCCGAAAAGCACATCAGCGCATGGGAGCGGGAGAAAGACGTTGCGCTCCTCTACGGTTCGGAAGAAGAACGCGACCGCGCGAAATCCGGCAGAGACCTGCCGCTCGATGCGCTCGGTTCCGGCTCCGATTTCACTCCCTTTCTCCAGCACGCGGGCATCGCTGCGTTGAATATCGGCTACGGCGGCGAAAGCGGCGGCGGGTCGTATCACTCTATTTATGATTCGTACAGCCATTTCACGCGCTTCATCGATCCCACGTTCGATTACGGCCTCGCGCTTTCGCAAACAGGCGGCCGCATGGTCCTTCGCCTCGCCGATGCCGATGTGCTGCCGTTCGTCTTCACGCCCTTTTCCGACGTCGTCGCTGGGTATGCCAAGGAAGTGACCAAACTCGCCGATGATATGCGCGAACAAACCGAACGCGAGAATAAATTAATTAACGACAGCGTCTATGCCCTCGTCGCGGATCCGACACAAACGTTCGTCGTTCCAAAAACCAAAGACCCGGTACCCTTTTTGAATTTCGCTCCTCTCCAGAATGCCGTTTCCACGCTTCAAGAGAGTGTGAAGGATTTCGAAAAGGCGAGAAAGTCGATGAACGATAATTCCGAAATCTATTCATCGCCTGATCAACTCACGAAAATCGACGATGCAGTGATGCGGATGGAACGCGCCCTCACCACGTCGCAGGGTCTGCCCGGCCGCCCGTGGTATGTGCATGAGATCTACGCTCCCGGCATGTACACCGGCTACGGCGTGAAAACGCTCCCCGGCATCCGCGAATCAATCGAGCAGCGGAACTGGGGCTTGGCAAACGATCAAATCGTCGTCGTTGCGAAGACGCTTGAGGGATACGCCGGAGAACTCAAGCAAGCCCAAGCTTTATTGAAATCGAACAACTGAATGTGGGGGCAATCCGCCCACAGCGGATCCGAGTCGCCATTATAATCGCGACTCGGAGAGTCGCGCCACAAAAAAAATTTCACAAAGCAACGAAGGACAATCATGAAGCAATTACTAATAACCCTCTGCTTCGGCTCGCTTGTTCTCGCCGGATGCAGTTCATCCGATAAATCCTCAAACCAACAAACGACCGCAAAAGATACCACCATGGCATCGAACACGACGCAAGAAACGCCGAAATACCCCGGCACCCCGACAACGACAAAGCCCACCACCACGGGCTCAGGCCTTTCCTACATCGACATGGTCGAAGGCACGGGCGCATCTCCGCAGCCCGGCAATAGCGTCACCGTCGATTACACCGGCTATTTTCTTGATGGGTCAATCTTCGACAGCTCGGTAAAAGCCGGTCGTCCATATACATTTTCCATCGGCCGTCACAGGGTTATCGCAGGATGGGATGAAGGCATCATGACTATGAAAATCGGCGGCAAACGGAAGCTCATCGTTCCGCCTGAGCTCGGGTATGGATCGCAAGGGTATCCCGGCGCCATCCCGCCGAATTCAACCCTGGTCTTCGACGTCACGCTCATCAGCATCCAGTGAAGCGTTTCGGCGTTATCCTCATCGGACTGCTTGCGGGCGTGCTAAGCGCGTCCGCCGCAGCTCCAAAGAAATCTCCTCCCGTTCCTCCCTATAAGAATTCGCATCTCCCGATCGCAAGGCGGGTGAGCGATCTTCTCTCACGCATGACGCTTGAAGAGAAGGTTGCGCAACTCC
>DATGFY010000057.1:0-2648 GCA_035308785.1 Bacteroidota bacterium
CGGACGGCGGGATATATTATGACGTCGAGGTGGCCTATCGCCACGGCATGCAGATGGTTGACGAGGGCGTCGATTTTATCGATGTCGGGGGTGAATCGTCGCGCCCCGGTTCCGATCCTGTGCCAATAGAGGAAGAAATCCGCCGCGTTTTACCGGTCATCGAACGGCTGGCGAAGGCAATGTCAGTGCCGATTTCTATCGATACATATAAGCATGAAGTTGCAGCGCGCGCACTTGATGCAGGCGCAGTCATCGTTAATGACATCAGCGGATTGCATTTCGATACCGAAGTTGCGAACGTAACTGCGAAGCACTCGGCGACGATAGTCCTTATGCACACAAATGGTCCGCCGAAGACGATGCAGCAAGATATTTCATACAATAACCTCATCGATGATGTTGCCGATTATCTTTCAGAGGGCATCTCGCGCGCACGAAACGCAGGAATACAGCAAATAATTGTCGATCCCGGAATCGGGTTTGGGAAAACAGTAGATCATAATCTCCAATTGTTGAAACACTTAGGTAATTTTAGAAGGTTCGGATTACCTATTCTTGTAGGCCCATCGAGGAAATCGTTTCTCGGTCCTCTCCTGAATCTTCCCGTGACGGAACGGCTGGAAGGAACGGCTGGTGCCGTTGCTGCTTCTATCTTGAACGGCGCCAATATCGTCCGCGTCCACGATGTCAAAGAGATGCGTAGAGTCGCAACTGTAGTTGACGCAATACATCGAGCTTAAGAGCAAATGGAATTATTTCACATAGGATTTATCACTGTTACCTTTGTCGATCTCCTCGATATCGCTCTGGTGGCGTATATTTTTTACCGGCTCTATCTCGTCATGCGCGGAACAGTGGCCGCGCAGATCTTCGTCGGCCTCGTTTTGATCATCGCATTTTCATTTGTTGCGGAAGCCGTTAATCTCCGCGCAATGAGTTGGATATTGCATACCCTCACCGATATCTGGGTAATTGCATTTATCGTGTTATTCCAGCCCGAACTCCGCCGGCTTCTTGTACTCATCGGTAGAAATCGGGTCGTGAGAATGTTCCTTCGTCTCGATGTTGGGGAATCCATCGAAGAAATTATCGGCACCGCTGCGGAACTGGCACGCAAACATCACGGGATGCTCATTGTCATCATTCGGAGCACAGGTTTGAAATCATTGGTAGAGACCGGAGTGCAGCTCGAAGCGCGAATCAGCAAGGGGCTCTTGGTTTCAATATTTAATCCGCGTGCGCCTCTGCACGATGGTGCTGTGGTTGTGAAGGACCGCGTTATCGAGGCGGCGAGAGTTACGCTTCCCCTTTCTCAGACATCGAATGTCGGCGATGTGATCTTGGGAATGCGTCATCGCGCAGCGTTGGGAATTACTGAACAGGCCGATGTTCTTTCGGTCGTTGTCTCCCAGGAAAGCGGAACGATATCGCTGGCCGATAACGGCATCTTGATTCGCGGACTATCGACCCAGGCGCTGCGAAAAGAATTGCAGTCTCGGCTTTCATCGGCTACCGATAAGCCTGCAAAATCGATCTGGAACTCGCTGCGGTCGCACAGTTAAGATGCCGGAATTTTCCCATAAGTCATCTCTGACTCGTTTTGGTGCTGAAAGCGAAGAAATGATCGAACTTCTTCGCAAGCGTGGAATACGCAACGAACGATTGTTGGAGGCGATGCGAAAAGTCGATCGGACTCAGTTTGTTCAGGATATTTTTGTCAATCGTTCGTACGAAGATTCGGCTCTTCCCATCGGTTGTTCGCAGACAATCTCCCAGCCATACACTGTTGCATTCATGACGGAATCGCTGGATCTCAAAGGTGGAGAGAAGATCCTTGAAATTGGTACAGGGTCGGGCTATCAAGCCGCAGTGCTCGCGGAGCTCAAGTCGCGCGTCTTTACGATCGAACGGCATATCGAACTTTCGAACGAAGCGCGCAAACGATTCGAGCGGTTGAAATATGACATCGCATCAAAGAGCGGAGACGGTACATTGGGCTGGAGCGAATTTGCTCCGTTCGATCGGATCATTGTCACTGCCGGTGCGCCGAATGTACCGGAGCCGCTGCTGCAGCAATTGAAGGATGGGGGTCTTCTCGTCATCCCCATTGGAAGCATGGACAAGCAGAATCTCCACCTTATCAGGCGCAATGGAAATATGTTCGAGACGAAGGAAGTTCAAGGGTTCAAGTTTGTGCCGCTCATCGGAAAAAAGGGCTGGTCGAATTCTTGACGCAGCGCTCCGTTCCGGTCATCGTCGGGCCGACCTGTTCCGGCAAAACACATCTTTCACTTCTCCTCGCTAACCGCTTCGATGCGGAAATTATTTCCGCCGATTCGCGACAAATCTACAAGTACATGAACATCGGGACGGCAAAACCCATTCCTGAAGAGCTTTCAAAGATTAAACACCATTTCATCGATCTGTTTCCTCCCGATGCGGATTACAACGCAGGCCTTTTCGGCGAGCAGGGGAGAACTGTCATTGCAGAAATTTTTTCTCGCGGAAGACTTCCTATCGTTGTCGGAGGTTCCGGGCTTTATATTCGTTCACTCATTGATGGTTTGTTCGATGGGCCGCATACAGACCCCGAGTACCGCGATTCGCTTTACAAGCGAGTGGAATTGGAAGGCGTATCGCCGCTGCTG
>DATGFY010000058.1:0-4671 GCA_035308785.1 Bacteroidota bacterium
AATGGAATTTATCGTACCTCGGATGGCGGCGCGACATTCTCGAATTTTTCGACCTTTGCCGATCCCAATTCTCACGCGCTGCTTACTTCTGCAGTTGCCTATACTGCAGCTGTTGTTGGAGATACCATATTCGTCGGTACGGGTGACGGCACGGTCAGCACCATCGACAACGCATCAAACCTTTTCGGATCGTCATGGACCGTGTATCGCACCTACCAGCCGACGACCAGCGCACAGACAGGAACGTATGCATACCCGAACCCCTTTTCGCCGTCGCTCGAAGCCGTACGCATACATTACCGCGTGGCTTGCCCGGGCAACTGCATCGAAGGGGCCAGCCAAACAGTCGATATCGATGTTTTTGATTTCGCGATGAACCGAGTTCGTACGCTGTTGCACGGAGCTTCCCGCGATATCGGCATCGGTTCATACAAAGAGTATGATGAACTTTGGGATGGACAGACCGACGGAGGCAAACAAGCCGCGAACGGAGTTTATTTCTACCGTGTCAAGGTAGGCAATGCGGATCCGTTCTATGGGAAGATTTTGGTGCTCCAATGAGGACTACGAAAAGCGTGAAACCCGCCAAAAAGACGGCGGGTAGGCGTGAAACCCCCCGACAAAAACATTCGGGGGTAAAGTCCGACGTAAGACGGAAAAGCAATTATGGTCTGACGACACTGGCTTTGGTGATTATATCACTCACCTCAGCGTTTGCGCAGAATGGCGGGGATGCGGGGGCGTACGAACGGTTGGGATTTGGTTCGCGGGGGATGGGACTTGGCAATGCGATGACGGCGGTAACGACGGGCGCAATTCAAACGTATTACAATCCTGCGCTCGCAGCGTTTTCGGATGGACGGTATGCGTCGGCGACCTTTTCCATACTTTCACTGGACCGGTCGCTGAATTTCCTCAGTTACACCCAGGCAGTGAAGCCAACAGCGGGCATTTCGTTCGGCATAATTAATTCGGGCGTGAGCAATATCGATGGACGCGATGCCGACGGAAACCCAACGGGGCCGCTTTCGACGATGGAGGATGAGGCGTATCTTGCGTTCGCCAACCGCATGACGCCGAACTTCTCGCTCGGCGTAGCAGTCAAATTGCTCTATGCGAAATTGTATGACAAGATTTCGACAACGAACGTCGGTTTCGATATCGGATTGTGTTATATCGTCGTGCCCGATATCTCGGTCGGCGCTACTATCCAGGATCTGGGAAGCAAATATACGTGGGACACGACGCCAATTTACGATACCGACGGCAGAACAACGACGGACAATTTTCCGACGCTTCGACGGATCGGGGTTGCCTACTCGACTCCGGCGAAGAACGGTTTAGTTTCCGTAGAATTCGAGAATTCCTCTGAGAGCACGAACCTGATACGGTTCGGAGGAGAATATTATTTCGTCGAGAATTTCGGCGTGCGGGCGGGCTTAGACCGTTGGATGTTCGGCAGCGAAGCGGCAGGGGCAAAGCCATCGTTCGGTTTCACGGTGAAGAATCCCGTTGGGAGTTGGGTTCCCACAGTGACGTACGCCTTCGTGGTCGAGCCGTTTACCTCGCATGGTGAGCATATTATTACAATTTCGGGTATCTTTTGATATGACAAGAGGCAGTATGAAACGGATATCGCTATTAGGTAGTATCCTATTTACGAAGAACGACTCTGGATTCCGTGCAGAAGCATCACGGAATGACACTTTATTCTTCAAATTACGACACTATTCGCTTTTGATCTTGCTTGTGTTGGCATTTGCGCTTCCCATGTACGCGCAAACCGGCGCTTCGGGATTGGCATTCTTGAAAGACGGCGTGGGCGGCCGCGCGCTTGCAATGGGCGAAGCGTACAGCGCGATCGCGGACGACCCGAGCGCGATGTATTACAACCCTGCCGCGTTAACGCTTTCCGACCGGCCGCAACTCATGTTCATGCACCGGCAGTGGATCCAGGACACGCAGACGGAATATGTCGCGGGACAAACGTCCGCGGACGGATTCAGTTTCGGCGGGTCGTTGAATTCGACAAGCATCAATAATATAGAAGTGCGCGATGTACCGGGACCCGCAATCGGCACGTTCGATGCCCATAATATGGCGTTGGGGCTTTCAGTCGCGTATGCGTTCGATTCTACTATCAGCGTTGGAATATCGGCGAATTACCTGTACGAAAAGATTTATTATGCGGAAGCATCGGGGGGCGGGTATTCGTTTGGGGCGATGTATCTTTCCCCGTGGAACATTCGCTTCGGCGCCGCGCTCGACAACGTGGGTTCGATGGGAGCGCTCGGCGATTCGGCCTCCACCCTTCCGACCGCTGTTCGCGTCGGTGCGGGGGAGGAATTCGGACTGGAATCGATCACGAGCCGATTGACGGTCGCGGCAGAATTGGTTTCGTTTACCGTCGAGAAGCGCAGTCACCTGCACACAGGAGCTGAACTGGAATTCCAGAACACCTTTGCAGTCCGCGCGGGGTATGAGATGGGATACGATTCGAAATCGTTTTCGGCAGGCGTGGGGATAAAGTTCAATTTCTTGCGATTCGATTACGCATTCGTGCCATTCACGAATGATTTAGGCACCACGCACACGCTCTCGCTGGAGTTTACGCTGTAATTTCTTGCACTGTATACTTCATCAAGAAATTTCCGTATCTTTAATCATAGTACATTGAAAACATCTTTAATCATATCGCTCTTTCTCATCGCAGTGACCCTTGGGTTTGGCGGCGAGAAGAAATCGACCCCGAATAACGGCGAACTGAAATGGCTGGATTTCGATTCAGCGAAGCCGCTTGCCGAGAAAAACAAGAAGCCGATCCTCGTGGATGTGTATACGACATGGTGCGGCTGGTGCAAGCGGATGGACAAGGATACATATAGCGATAAGAAGATCGCAAAGTATCTTGGTGAAAAGTATGTGCTGGCCCGGCTCAACGCCGAATCGACGGACAGTGTGAGTTACCATGGAATGAAGGTAAGCAATCCGGAATTTGCGGCGGGGTTCAAGGTCACCGGCTATCCGACAATATTGTTCTTCGAACCCAACGGGGATTTCATTACGGTCGTGCCGGGATATTTGCCGCCGGATAAGTTTATTTACGTTGCCAAGTATATCGGCGATGGCGCGTATAAGAAGATGAGCTGGGAAGAGTACCGCAAGGGGCAAGGGATTTAAGAATCAAGTTCGTCGTTGTCGAGACCGAGATTGCCGCGCTCGCTGCTGCTCGCTCGCAATGACTACAAGAAGATACCGCAAGGGGCAGGGGATTTAAGAAGTTTATCGTTCCGGAGACCGAGATTGCCGCGCTCGCTCTGCTCGCTCGCAATGACTACAAGAAGATACCGCAAGAGGCAGGGGATTTAAGAATCAAGTTCGTCGTTGTCGAGACCGGGATTGCCGCGCTCGCTGCTGCTCGCTCGCAATGACGACAAGAAAGTACCGCAAGGGGCAGGGGATTTAAGAAGTTTATCGTTCCGGAGACCGGGATTGCCGCGCTCGCTGCTGCTCGCTCGCAATGACGAGGACACTCAAAGAGATTGCGGCTTGACTACCGTGGGAGATTCTTCGTTCGCTTCCCCGCCTTTCGGCGGGCAAGGCTCCTCAGAATGACAATTCCTTGGGAGCAGTCGATACTGGGTTAGGCATCCTTCTTTACCAGCAATCCATTCTTCCTTACTAACCGTTCAAACACTTCCATAACACGTTTCACCGGCAAGTCCCTCATGCACTGATGCTGAATCGGGCATTCAAGCAGATTGCAGACGAGACATTCCAGCCCTTCGTTGCGCACCCATTCGTGCATGGAGCCGTATGCGCCTTCGGGAAAGGTTGGGCCATAGATGCATAGGATCGGCACCCCGAGCGACGATGCGATGTGCATCGGGCCGGAATCGTTCGCAACGATTGCGGAGCAGCGGGAAATGAGGGCGATATTGTTTCTCAGTGACGCGGCCGGAGCGATCATCGATTCGGCTCCAATCAACGATTGAATTTGAACCGCATCGGCTTGATCCGACGGTCCACCGACTATCAAAATCTTTGCCCCATACTTCGCAACGACCTCCCTACCTATTTCGGCAAATTTCTCAGGTTCGCAACGCTTCGATTGCCAGCTTCCAACCGGCATCAGGGCAGTGATAAATTTGCCGGTAAGAGAATTTGCGCTGAAGAAGCCATCGGCATAGGCCGTCTCCTCGGAACTCAAATCGAATCTGAGACGAGGCGATTGAACCGGGATCCCGAGGGCAGGAAAAATTTGAAGATTGACTTCTGCGCCGTGGAGTTTTGCGCGGTTTGCCGTGCCGACGATAGAATAACAGTACCTCCTCCAGCCGTAATCCAAACCGACGCGGTGCTTTGCGCCGCTCAGAAGCGTAATAATCGCCGAACGAGGATTGCCGAAGAGATCGATGACCATATCATAGCCGTTCTTTCGGACGTTACGAATGATAGAGATCGGGCTATCGCTCCGTTTATCAATGGAGATGATATTTGCAATTCGCGGATCGCCATCAATGGCAAGGTAACCTGTTTTTTCGACAAGGTAATCGATCCCGGCGAGCGGGAACGCCCGCCGGAGATCATCGATGACGATGGTGGAAAGGAAAACGTCACCGAGTCCGCCCAACTTGACGATGATAATGCGCTTAATGGATTGAGGTTCGA
>DATGFY010000059.1:0-7489 GCA_035308785.1 Bacteroidota bacterium
CCCTCCTGCCGTTTTTGAAACCGATCTCCCAAGGCGACGTAGTTGTTTTCAAGTTTCCCGGTGAGCGCGACGAATTCCCCGGAGTCGGAGATATCGATTTTGTGAAACGCTGTGCCGCTGTGGCAGGCGACACAATTGAGATTCGCGAAGGCGACGTTTATGTCAACGGACGTTACGCGGCATTTAACGTGAACCGCCACCGCCCTGAGTTTGCAAGCGGCTTTCCCGATCCGCGATTGTTCCCCAAGGGTTCTTCGAACAATCTGGACTTTTATGGACCGATGATCGTACCGAAATCGGGAGATCAGATTCGTTTGACAGCGTCCAACTATCCGCTTTGGTCAAAGCTCGTTCAGGAAGAGGGACGCGCCATTACGAAAACCTCTGACGGGTTAATATCAATCGACGGAAAAGAAGCAACAAGTTACACCATTGCCCGCAATTACGTATTCGTGCTTGGCGATAATTTTTACAACAGCGACGACAGCCGCTTTTGGGGTTTTCTCCCCGAAGACAACGTCATCGGAACCGCATCGGTTATTTATTGGTCGAATGCCGAACCGGCAAACGGCGAATCCACTCACCTCACATCATCGATCCGTTGGGATCGGATTGGAAGAATCGTCCATTGAAACAGTCCACAAAGCAAAACTGGGAATCGTTCTGGAAGCAAAAAGAGAACGTCCACGAATACTACTCCAACAGCGATAGAATTCTCCGGAATCTTTCGCGCATCACCGACTTGAAGGGCAAGAAAGTGCTCGAGATCGGCGCTGGCACCGGCCGGGACAGCTTGAACTTCGTGCAGCACGGCGCAGAAGTGTATCAGCTTGACTACGCGATGAACGCCTTGAAACTGATGAAAGACGTCGCGACGGAAACCGGGATGGAGATTCATCTCATCGGCGGCGATGCGTTCGGCCTGCCGTTCGAAGAAGGCACATTCGATATCGTGTTCCACCAAGGATTGCTCGAGCATTTCCGCGAACCCGCAGCCACGAACCTGTTGAAAGAAAACGTGCGCGTGCTGAAGAAAAACGGACTGCTTGTGGTCGATGTGCCGCAGCGGTACCATGTGTATACCGTTATGAAGCACATTCTCATTTGGTTCAATGCCTGGTTCGCCGGTTGGGAGCGTGAATTCAGCGTCGGAGAGCTCGAAAAGAAACTACGCGGCCTCGGGCTGAAGACTGTTTATGCCTACGGCGAGTGGATGTACCCTAGTCTGTTCTATCGGGTTACCCGCGAGGCATTCTATAAGATCGGGATACGCTTGCCGTTGCACCCGAAACTATTCGAACCGCTCTCCCGCCTGCGGGCATCGATTCGTGAGTCGCTGATGAAGTCGCGACTTGCGCTCTACACACAACTTTCCATCGGCGTGGTCGCAGAAAAACCGTAGTGGCATCGCTTTACCTCCATATTCCCTTCTGCGAGAAGAAATGCATCTACTGCGATTTCTACTCGGTTGAACATCTTCAATCGATGGATGCGTTCGTTGCTTCGCTAAAGAAGGAAATCGAATTGTATGCCGAATACGGTAAGCGCGACCCGGTGGAAACGATTTTTTTCGGAGGCGGAACACCTTCGCTTCTCCCGCCAAAGACGGTTGGAGAGATCCTCAATCTGCTTGCCGGAAAATTTACGATCAATAAGGACGCGGAAATTACTCTTGAGGCGAATCCCGGAACGGTCGATAAACAAAAACTCTTTGATTTGAAAGCGGCCGGCCTCAATCGCATTAGCTTTGGCGTGCAATCGTTCCACAAATCGGACCTCGAATTCCTGAGCCGCATCCATACCGCCGACGAGGCGACCGAAGCCGTTGCATGGGCGCAGCAAGTCGGGTTCACAAATATTAACATCGATCTTATTTACGCCCTGCCGAACCAAACAATGGCGCAGTGGGAAGAAAACTTGCGCCGTGCTATTTCTCTTGGCACACAACATCTCTCAGCGTACAATCTGATCGTCGAAGAAGGCACGCCGCTGGCGCGCATGGTGCGGGCAAAGCAGGTTTCTCCGCTGCCTACGGATACAGAAGCGGAGATGTACGAGTTTACGATGGAGTATCTGGGCGCTCGCGGATTCGACCATTACGAAGTTTCGAATTACTCATTGCCGGGTTTCGAATCGCGGCACAACAGCAATTATTGGAACCATACGAACTATATCGGGTTCGGGCCATCGGCGCATTCGTTCTGGAACGACCGGCGGTGGTGGAACATCGCTAACATTCAATCGTACTGCCAGCATATCGAAAAAGGCGAGACTCCGGTTGCGGGCGATGAGCACCTCTCCGGCAGCCAGTTATTCGAAGAAGCGGTGATGCTCGATGCGCGATGCGGCAAGGTCGATCTGCGTTCGCTTGAAGAACGCTACGGCGCCGAGATCGAGCCGATTGCGGAACTGTGCGATTCGATAGCAACGGACGGCTTGGCGACAAAAATATCCGCAACAATGTATACTTTAACTCCGCGCGGCTATTTGCTCTGCGATGAGATCAGCGAGCGGATTATCCGCGAAAAAGCGCATACAAAATTACATGCTGCCTGACGCGGATTCGCCGGATTCAGAAATCTCTTTATCCCTCTCCTCTCATCTGAGGAGGGGGATTTTTATTGCCCATCAGCGTTCCGCATCGCCACCTAACCATTAACACCCGATAATGCTCAAACCGAAGCTCCTTACAACGTTAGAAAATTATTCCCGGCAGCAATTCATTAGCGATCTAACTGCGGGGTTGATCGTCGGCATTGTCGCGCTGCCGTTGGCGATTGCGTTTGCGATCGGATCGGGCGTTTCGCCGGAACGCGGATTGTTTACGGCGATCATCGCCGGATTCATCATCTCGGCTCTGGGTGGCAGCCGCGTGCAGATCGGCGGACCCACGGGCGCGTTCATCGTTATCGTATACGGGATCGTTCAGACGTACGGCGTCAATGGATTGCTGATCGCGACCATCATGGCGGGAGTATTCCTGATCGTGATGGGGCTAGCGCGGTTCGGTTCGGCTATTAAGTTCATCCCCTACCCCGTCATCGTCGGGTTTACGAGCGGAATTGCTCTCATTATTTTCTCGTCGCAAGTAAAAGATTTTCTCGGGCTGCAGATGGGGAGCGTACCTGCCGACTTCATCGAAAAATGGACGGCGTTCGCCGGTCACCTACAATCGGTAAATTACTATTCGCTGGGGATCGGGGCATTTACGGTGTTGGGCATCTCGATCTGGCAGCAGAAGTTTCACAAAATCCCCGCTTCGCTAATCGTGTTGATTGCCTGTACGGTTGCAGTGCAGGCGTTTCACCTGCCGGTCGAGACCATCGGAAGCAAGTTCGGGCAGATTCCATCGAGGTTTCCGAATCCGTCGTTTCCGCGAGTGGATTTCGCGACGATCAAGAACCTCGTACAACCGGCGATCACCATTGCGCTGCTTGGCGCAATCGAATCGCTGCTCTCCGCCGTGGTGGCGGATGGCATGATCGGCGGGAAACACCGATCGAACATGGAACTGATCGCGCAGGGAGTTGCCAACATCTGCGCTCCGATCTTCGGCGGCATCCCTGCAACAGGGGCAATTGCGCGCACGGCAACGAATATCAAGAACGGCGGCAGAACACCAATCGCCGGTATCACGCACGCAATAACGCTGTTTCTTATTATGATATTTTTTGGACGCTGGGCGTCGCTCATTCCGCTTTCGTGCCTCGCAGGGATATTGATCCTCGTCGCGTATAATATGAGCGAGTGGCGATCGTTCTCAGCGTTGCTCAAGGGCCCCCGCAGCGATGTTGCGGTGCTGCTGGCAACTTTTTTCCTTACCGTACTTGTCGATTTGACCGTCGCAATCGAAGTCGGCGTGGTACTCGCCGTGTTCCTGTTCATGCGAAGGATGGCGCTGGTGACAAACGTTGGCGTGGTGACGAGAGAATTTCAAGACGAAGACGAAAGCGATGACCCCAACGCGATCGACAAACGTTCGCTGCCTGAGGGCGTTGAAGTGTTCGAAATCAATGGTCCTTTCTTTTTTGGAGCTGCGTATAAGTTTGAGGAAGCGATGGATATCGTTGAACGCCAGCCCAAGGTTCGCATCATCCGCATGAGGAACGTACCGGCAATCGATTCTACCGGACTGCATGTCTTGGAAGACGCGTTCAAGAAATCGCAGAAGCATAAGTATACGCTCTTGCTCTCCGACGTGCATACGCAGCCGCTCGTTGCGATAGAACAATCCGGCCTGCTCAAAACACTGGGCGAAGAGAATATCTTCGGCAATGTCGATGATGCGCTTGACCGTGCGCGGGAAATCCTCGGGCTTGAGAAAGTGGCGCGCAGGGCACCATTCGTGCCGACGGTGTTGAGGGAGAAGAATAAATAAGACAACCCTTTCGTCGTCAGGGAAAGAACGTTTCCGCCTCTAGCACCACCCCCTACCCCCTCCTCCGAAAGGAGGGGGGAATGCAAGAACGACGAAATTCATTTTTGCAATCGCTTTCCGATTTAGTATATTTCAGAGCAGCTTTTCCACATCTTCAACCCCACATTAAGGAAACTGATTTTGTTTTCATTTGCACTCGCTTCAATTCCAGGTCCATCCTCCGATTCACTCGATATTGCGATTGTCGCCAAAGACAACGTTGTCGTTAAGCTCGATAATGAGCATATCCGGGTAATGGAGATCACCCTGCCGGCACACTCCGTTGGCCCGTTGCATTGGCATCCGGGACATGCCGTTTATTATCTCACGGAAGCCCACCTACGGAACACTCCCACCGACGGCGCACCCATTCTCATCGATGTGAAACCCGGGGACACCACGTGGACAGAAACTGTTACGCACGTTACCGAGAATCTCGGCGCGAACGTGGCGCATTTCATCATGATCGAGATAAGGTCGGCGAAGAGATAAACATTCTCGATCGATTAGAGGCATAGGTAATGACTCAAGTTGAATATCGCCTCAACCCTCTCCCCTCCTCGTCTTTCTTCGAAAGCCGAGGTATCCCCTCTCCCAAAACGGGAGAGGGGAGCTTTGCCGTTGCAACACAAAAAAGAGCGAAGAAGGCTTAGGTCTAGTGTTCAAAATGCGTCGGTGCTGAACCCGAATTCATTTTTGCTTCTTCCTAGTAACCTCGCTATATTTACTCTTAATCACTCACAGTTCGAATTGGAATGCCAAATACCCCCGTTAATCCCGCGATGCAAGAGAAAATTTCCAACATTCAGAATTCCCTACGCGAACAAAAAATCGATGGCTGGCTGTTTTACGATCTGTGGAAGCGCAACGAATTTACCCAGCGCATCCTGGAACTCCCCCGCCACCAGATGAACACGCGCAGGTTTTTCTATTTCGTCCCGGCATCGGGCGAGCCGCGGAAGCTTGTTCACAGCATCGAGCGGTATAATCTCGATCATCTGCCGGGCGAAGTCGCGATTTACCTTAGCTGGCAATCGCTTAACGAAGGTTTAGCGAAACTCCTGAAAGGCGTAAAGACTGTGGCGATGGAGTATTCACCGGAGAATGCGATTCCATTGATTTCGAAAGTCGATGGCGGCACAATCGATATGGCGCGGAAGACCGGTGCAACGGTTGTCTCATCGATGAACCTGGTGCAGCTATTCGAATCGCGCTGGTCGGAGGAGGCATACAAGGATAATCTCGATACGGCCAAGATCCTCCGCGGCATCGTTGACCGTGCATTCGGATTTATGAAAGAACAGATCCGCGGCAAAAAACCGATCACCGAATACGACGTGCAGCAGTTTATGAAACGCTGTTTCGATGAACACGGGTTGATTACCCAGGAAGCGCCAAACTGCTCTGTCAATGCCAACAGCGGCAACCCGCATTACGAACCGACGAAGGAAATCCATTCGCCGCTGCACGAAGGCGATTGGGTGCTGATCGATCTGTGGGCGCGGAAGAACAAACCCGATTCGACGTTCAACGACATTACGTGGGTGGGATTCCTCGGTTCGAGCGTGCCGGAGAAATACACGAAAATCTTCGACGTGGTGAAAGGCGCGCGCGATGCCGCTGTCGATTATCTTACAACCTCGTTCGCCCAGCGGAAGCCGGTCCACGGCTGCGACGTCGATGACGTTACGCGCAAGCATATTGTGGCGCATGGATACGGCGATCAGTTCATTCATCGCACGGGACATTCGATCACGACCGATCTGCATGGCAGCGGCGCTAATTTAGACAACCTGGAAACTCACGACGAGCGGTTGATCCTGCCGCGCACGGGCTTTTCCATCGAACCCGGCATTTACTTTCCCGGAGAGTTCGGCGTCCGTACAGAGATCAACGCCTACATTACCAAAGATAATGAAGTTGTCATCCCCGGAGAGCCGCGGCAGCAAGAGGTTGTGGCAATTCTCAAATGAAAACGGTATCTGCCGCCCCGCCAGGTTTTTCCGGCTAAATCCGGCCGCGACCGATCATCCTGTTTGAATTTATTTGTTCTTTTTTACCCTGCGGATGCAATAAATATTAACCATTTTCGTCCTCCAGTATATCCCAAGAACCACCGTCTCATTAGATGAAATGAAGAATATCCTATTTGGAATAGTGTTGTGCCTACTCGCCGGCCTTGTATTAAATTCCTGCGGCAACGGCGACTCGAAGATCGATGCCTCCGGCACGTTCGAGGCGGTCGAGACCATCGTTTCAGCCGAAGCGAGCGGGAGACTTATGGCCTTTAACGTGGAAGAGGGCCAAACCTTAAAAGCCGGCCAGAGTATCGGCTATATCGATAGCGTCCAATTGTACCTGCACAAGCGCCAATTGGAAACGCAGATTACTTCGGTGCTGAGCACGAGGCCCGATATATCCAAGCAGATTGCGGCGCTACAAGTACAGCTTCAAACGGCGGAACGCGACCGCGACCGGCTCGCCAATCTCCTGAAGGACAACGCGGTCACCCAGAAGCAAGTGGACGATGCGAACTCCCAGGTCGATATGATCAATAAACAGATCGCGGCCCAACAATCTTCGCTCGGCATTACCACCGAAGGTCTCAATCGCCAGGCAACGCCGTTGCAGGTTCAGATCGAACAGACCGAGGACCAGCTTGTCAAATGCCGCATCATCAATCCCGTTAATGGCACGGTGCTGACGAAATATGTAGAGCAGTTCGAAATGGCGACGCCGGGGAAGCCGCTCTATAAGATCGCCGACCTTTCGACAATTATTCTGCGGGCGTACCTCACCGGCGATCAACTGCCGCGAATTAAAGTCGGGCAGCAGGTCACGGTGCTCACCGATAACGGTTCGGGCGGTTACAAGAATTATTCGGGGACTATCTCGTGGGTCAGCGACAAGTCGGAATTCACACCGAAGACGATTCAAACCAAAGACGAACGCGCGAACCTCGTCTATGCGATCAAGATCGACGTGAAGAACGACGGATATCTGAAACTTGGGATGTACGCTGACGTTCGGTTTTAGCTTTCGATGAACACTGTTACACTTGAACACATCTCG
>DATGFY010000060.1:0-4901 GCA_035308785.1 Bacteroidota bacterium
CAAGCCTGCCCTCCCGGATAGAAACATTCCGGGACAGGCTCTCTCTCAAAAGAGAGGGGGTGAATGCGCCGAAATATGGCATTGTTTTTCACCCATCGTTTGCCTATCTTTTTCTTTACGAGATTCGCCAATTTCCCTCAATAACATTTCATCATCATGTCCGATACTCAGTTCAGCAATAGTACATTTATCGTCACCGGCGCGACGAGCGGCATCGGCAAAGCGACGGCGCTTGCGGCGGTGGAGCGCGGTGCGAATGTTGTCTTTACCGCGCGGCGCGAGAAAGAATTGAAAACAATCTGCTCGGCGCTCCGGCAAGACCGCGTGCATATCGTGCCTGCCGATGTGACGAAGGAAGAGGATTGCAAGAAAATCGTCGATGAGGCGGTGAAGCGGTTCGGCGGCATCGACGTGCTGGTGAATGCGGCGGGCATCATCGGCAACGGAACGATCGAGAACACGACGCCGGAGCAGTGGGATGCGATGTTCGCAATCAATTTGCGTTCGGTGTTCCGGTTGACGCAGCTTGCGCTGCCTTCGATCATCGGCCGGAAAGGAAACATCGTGAATGTCTCGAGCGTAACGGGGGTGCGCGCGTTCCCGAACGTGCTTGCCTATTGCGTGAGCAAGGCAGGAGTGGATCAATTGACGCACTGCGCCGCGCTGGAACTGGGCCCCAAGGGCGTCCGCATTAACGCGGTCGATCCCGGCGTCGTGGTGACGAACCTTCACCGAAACAGCGGCATGCAGGAGGACGTCTATGCGAAATTTCTCGAACACAGCAAGACAACGCACCCGATCGGCCGAACGGGTTCGCCCGAAGAAGTCGCGGAACTGATCCTCTTCCTCGCATCGGACAAAGCCGGATGGATCACCGGCGCCAGCTTCAGCATAGATGGCGGCCGAGCGCAAACGTGCGCGCGTTAACAAAAAGCGGTGGATGGTGGACGGGAAAGAATGCAGGCGACCATTGTCTTCCAATTGAAAATCGGCAATCAAAAATTGATTCACACTTAAACTGACCGTAGAAAAGAGTATGAAGACAAAAGGCAAGAAATCATCGTCGATGGCGACGAGGTCCATTCACGGCAACCATATGCACGCCTTCAAGGGGCCGGTGTCGTTTCCGATTTACCAGACCACGACGTACCGGTTCGAGAATTCGGATGATGCGATTGCGTATTCCAAGGGCGATAAATCTGTGTATGTCTATACGCGCTACCATAATCCGAGCGTGCGCGAGGTGGAAGAGCGGCTTGCCGTGATGGAGGGCGCGGAAACGTGCGCGCTGTTTTCCTCCGGCATGGCGGCGATTTCTTCGGTGGCGCTGGGGCTGTGCGTGAGCGGCGATGAGATCGTGAGCACGCCGGCGTTGTACGGAGGATCGTACCGGTTCTTCCGCGACGAACTGCCGAAGTTCGGCATTACCGCCAAATATGTCGATCCCAACCGGCTGGAAGAGTTGGGAAAGTTGATCACCAAGAAAACCAAGATCGTCTATCTGGAAACGCCGACAAACCCAACGCTGTCCGTCGTGGATATTGCCGCATTGGTTAAACATGCGCGCGCGGCCGAAAAGAAATTGAAGACGAAACTTATGATCGTGATCGATAATACGTTTGCAACGATCCTCAATCAAGACCCGTTTGCATTCGGTATCGATATGATCGTGGAAAGCACGACGAAATACCTCGGCGGGCATACGGATTTCATGGGCGGCGCTGTCATCGGGAGAACGAAGGACGTGGACCGCGTGCGGAACATCGCGAAACACCTCGGCGGGTGCGCGGACCCGTTTGCGGCGTTCCTCTTAGATAGAAGCTTGAAGACGTTCGAGCTGCGCGTTCACCGCCACAACGAAAACGCCCTTGCTCTTGCGCGCGCGCTGGAAAAGCATCCGAAAGTCCGGCGGGTGCTCTACCCGGGATTGCCTTCGCATCCGCAGCACGCGATTGCGAAGAAACAAATGTCGGGGTTTGGGGGCATGGTGACGATCGAAGTAAAAGGCGGCGCGGATGAAGCGGTGACGGTGGTCGATAACCTGCGCGTTGCGGTCAACGCGATGTCACTGGGCGGCGTAGAGACGCTGGTGAGCATCCCGGTTTATTCATCGCACGTCAACATGTCGGATAAAGAGCTCGCCAGCCACGGCGTCGCGCCGGGCATGATACGGATTTCTGTGGGGATCGAGGGGGTGGAGGATTTGATTGAGGACTTTAGAAATGCTCTCTCCAAAATATGAGATCTATTATTTTGAAGAAAAAAATAGAATCTTCTTCTTGACCTTTTCGGGTTCATAAGCTGGTGCCTTAGTCTGCAAGTCACGAAGCTCATTAACTCCGTCCTCAAAATATTTGTGATTTAATAAAGCCATTGCAATGTTGTATTGTATTTCTGCCAACAGATGATCAGAATCTGAAATTGATCGATGTTGGACTTCGTAAAATAAAAGGGATTCACGCCAAGAGTGCTCTGCCTTACCGTAGTCGCGTGCTTCGAACTGCGATTCGCCTAGTTTGTTGAGTTTTTCTGCAAACTTAATGTCCCCGAGGCTATCCTCACCAAAAAAGTTTTCCATCGGTAACTCTTTTTCACCGTTGAGCCAACTTGCATATGCCAACTCGACCCAGCATTCTTGTTTAACAGGATGGGAATCCAAGCTATCGGTATGTTGAAACATATGTCGGCTTTCCTCATCGGCATTAGAGTAAACGCTCATCATGTATTGATTTTCTTTGGAGAAAAACGTCTGGGCCGTTTTCAAATCAGAAACGGCTTCATGCCATTTTCCACTGTCTTCATCCGCTTCGCCAATTCTCAAACATTTAGCCCCAAGCAAGGTATAAAAATTAACCTCTGCCCAGGCCACTTCTTCACGTTGGCTTCGAGATCCTTTGAATTCTAATGAATCCAAAACTTTCTCCTCTTTTTCATAACTTCCGAGACCTTCAAGGAGCTTGGCATACTCCAAACCCGGACCAATACTATCCGAGTGGCTCATTAAAAAGGATTGATATAACTCAACAGCCTTTTCGGTTTCACCAATTCTTACAAAGTTTCGTGCCTTTTCGAGATTTGAATCGGTACTGGGTTTTAAGGAAAACCAGATACCGATCAATAAAATAACTGCCAATGTTACTACCGCAGAGACCACGAGCGATTTTTTCATTTAACGAACTCCTTCCTTTTGTTCGTATTTGATTTGTAAATCTCCCAAAACTGGGGTTCGTTGTTACCCAGATGTAACTGAATAAACTTTAGGCCACTCTTTGTCAATTCCCCGACTCTCTGGTAATCTCCCCATTCACGTTTTTTTATTAACTTTGCATTTACAAAATAGGACTTGTCGTATTTCACATTATAAGGTTTTCTCCCTACATCGGAATCTTTAAAGTGAGATTTTGAAAGGCGGACATTATTGGGGTACCGCGCGGATTTTGAGGAATGTGTTAGAATGCAACCGAGAAATTGAGTTTCGTCGGCTTCTCCCAAAAAAATAATTGGATGGACGGTTTTTCTTCCCTTATAGATTTCACCAATTTTCATGAGTTGCAATTACGTGGGTAGTTCTAAACAAGACTTAGAAGAAGGAACTATTTCAATCAATAAGCTAACCCTCACAAGTGAAAATACCTTGGGGGGTCCGTCCGAACCTAAGATAAAAGGCGCTGGATTCCCGCCAGAAGCATGCGGGAATGACACCTATAGAGTGTGTGCAATCATCGGCTGTTGACTGTCAACTGTGAACTGTCGACTATCAACTCGCCACTGCTCTACTCTATTTCCTTCCCCTCCGCCAAAGATTTCTCATACTCAAGTTTGTAGCGTTTGACGCCGGAGAAGATTGCCTCGGCGATTTTTTCCTGGCCTTTGGTGCTCTTCAGGATTTTCTCGTCGTGGCGGTTGGAGAGGTAGGCGGTTTCGACGAGCACGTTGGGCATCGATGCGCCGACGAGGACGTAGAAGCCGGCCTGCTTCACGCCGTCGTTTTCGATATCGAGAGTTTCCATCTCGTGCTGGAGGATATCGGCGAACTTTTCGCTGTACTTGACGTAGGCGCTTTGCGCCATCGTGAGCAAAATAAAATGCTCTTCATTCAGGGTTTGGTAGCGCGTCTGGTAGTCTTTTTCTAACTTCACGACGTCGTTTTCGCGTTCGGCGATGCGGAGGGCGTTCTCGGTTTTGCCGGGACGCAGCAGATAAATTTCGAAGCCGTGCGGCTCGCTGGGTTTGTGCGGTGCGGCGTTGCAATGGATGCTGATGAACAGCTTTCCGCCGGCGGCGTTGGCGATCTGTCCGCGGCGGTATAACTCGATGAACTCATCGGTCTTGCGCGTATAGACGACCCTGACATCGCGCAGATTTTTTTCCAACAATTTCCCAAGTTTCAGCGCGATGGCGAGCGTGACGTCTTTTTCCTTTACTTTTGTAACGCCAATCGTGCCCGGGTCTTCGCCGCCGTGGCCTGCGTCGATCACGATACAATCGAGCTTCCAGCGCGTGCGCTCGTTATCCAACGTCTTGCCGACGTCTTGCGTCTTGCCTGTCGGTTGGTCGTCGGGTTTTGGGAACGGGATCGAAAGAATCAGGTCGTTGCTGCCTTCCGCGGGAACCCACTCCGTGCTCTTGATTTTTCCCTTGACCTTGAACGTCAACTGGACCGACATCGGCGAGGGGAATACCAGAATACCTTTAATGCTGCCCGCAGGTTTTGTTTCGGCGAGGGCGTTCGTATCTACCCGGGCATCGCTGAGCGTGACGGAGACCCACGTATCGTTATCGACCGGTTTGAGCCAGCTTTCGTAATCTTTGAGGGGCTTGCGCGAGGCGATGCGCACTTCCATGCCGTTTTCTTTTTCCTCGATCGTCATTCCGGTGATATCGAAACCGGATTCCGAAGA